>NZ_JBIAUE010000010.1:255079-266673 GCF_042892615.1 Streptomyces sp. NPDC001750
ACCCACACCCCCCCGCCCCCGCGGGGGCCCAACAAGCGGGGGTTTTTTTACCCCTCCAACCCCCCCCCCTGTGTGGGTGGTCGTCATGTTTCACGTGAAACATGACGACGACCGCACCTTTGTCTCCCGCTGCCCGAAACGCCCCTACCGGGCAGGAGCCTGGCCGTTCAGCCCTGGGCGGCCCACCACTCCTTGAGCTTGGCGACCGCTGCATCGTGTCCCAGTGGGCCGTGCTCCAGCCGCAGCTCCAGCAGGAAGGCGTAGGCCCTGCCGACCATCGGCCCGGGGGCGATGCCCAGAGTGGTCATGATCTCGTTGCCGTCCAGATCAGGCCGGATGGCGTCCAGCTCCTCCTGCTGCTGCAACTCCGCGATGCGCTCCTCGAGGCCGTCGTAGGTCCGGGACAGGGCAGCGGCCTTGCGCTTGTTCCGCGTGGTGCAGTCCGAACGGGTCAGCTTGTGCAGCCGCTCCAGCAGCGGCCCCGCATCGCGTACGTACCGGCGCACCGCGGAGTCGGTCCACTCGCCGTCGCCGTAGCCGTGGAAGCGCAGATGGAGTTCCACGAGCTTCGAGACGTCCTTGACCATCTCGTTGGAGTACTTGAGCGCGGTCATCCGTTTCCGGGTCATCTTGGCACCCACCACCTCGTGGTGGTGGAACGAGACGCGCCCGTCCTTCTCGAAGCGCCTCGTCCTCGGCTTACCGATGTCGTGCAGGAGGGCGGCAAGCCGCAGGACCAGGTCGGGGCCGTCCTGTTCCAGGTCGATCGCCTGCTCCAGGACGGTCAGCGAGTGCTCGTAGACGTCCTTGTGGCGGTGATGCTCGTCACTTTCCAAGCGCAGGGCGGGCAGCTCCGGCAGGACGTTCCGGGCCAGAGCCGTGTCGACGAGCAGCGCCAGCCCCTTGCGGGGGTTGGCGGACAGCAGCAGCTTGTTGAGCTCGTCCCTGACACGTTCGGCGGAGACGATGTCGATGCGTCCGGCCATCTCCGTCATCGCCGTGATCACATCGGGTGCCACGTCGAAATCCAGTTGTGCGGAGAAACGGGCAGCACGCAGCATCCGCAGCGGGTCGTCGGAGAAGGACTCCTCGGGCGTACCGGGTGTGCGTAGTACCCGCTGAGCCAAGTCCTCCAGCCCACCATGGGGGTCGATGAATTCCTTCTGCGGAAGCGCGACGGCCATCGCGTTGACCGTGAAGTCGCGACGGACGAGGTCGTCCTCGATGGAGTCGCCGTAGGACACCTCGGGCTTGCGCGAGGTCCTGTCGTACGCCTCCGACCGGTAGGTGGTGACCTCGATCTGGTAGCCGTCCTTCTGGGCGCCGACCGTGCCGAAGGCGATGCCGACCTCCCACACCGAGTCGGCCCACGGCCGCACGATCTTCAGTACGGCGTCGGGGCGGGCGTCGGTCGTGAAGTCGAGGTCGTTCCCGAGCCTGCCGAGAAGGGCGTCCCGGACCGAACCGCCGACCAGAGCGAGACGGAATCCGGCATCCTGGAAGCGGCGGGCGAGGTCGTCGGCGACCGGTGACACCCGCAGCAGTTCACTGACTGCGCGATGCTGCACCTGGGTCAGGGCGCTGGAGCTGTCTTCGTTGGCGTTCGACACATTCGACACAACAGAAAAGGGTACGTGCCCGGACCGGCCTGGTCGTCCGGGTTCCGGCCCGCCCTGCGAGACTCTTCCGATCTTGTAGCGCACACCGCAGCACTCGGCACCCGTGCACCTCGTTACCATGCGTGGACGCAGCAACCGAGAACCATCGACACCATCTGACTACGACGAGGGACGGGTAGGCGCGTGGCCGAGGCGGCAGACAATCAGGGGATCGGTCCCTCTCCTGCCCGCCGGTGGCTGCGGCGCACAGCCGCCTCCATCGCCGGGGCCCCTCTCCTCGTGGCTCTGCTGGCCGGACCGACCGCGACCGCCGCGCCTGCCGACGTGCCCGCCAAGGCTCCTTCCGTGTCCGAGACGGTGAAGGTGTCCTTGAACACCGTGGCTCCCAGCGCCCCGACGAAGGGGGACACGCTGACCGTCGCCGGCACGGTGACAAACAGGGGCAAGGCCACGATCACCGACGCGAGGGTCGATCTGCGGGTGGGCCAGAGGATCGTCGGCCGGACATCGATCGACGACGCGGCGAAGCGCTCCGGATACGTGCCGGGCAACGATCCCGCCCCGCTCGGCGGCAAGTACACAGTGAAGCTCCCGAAGCTCCCCTCCGGGATCAGCCAGGACTTCACGCTGTCGGTTCCGGTCGGCAAATTGGGTCTCGGCGACAACGGCGTGTATCCGATCGGTGTCTCACTGTCGGGGCAGACCTCTCGAGCCCAGTACGACCAGGTACTGGGGATCCAGCGCACCTTCCTGCCGTGGCAGGAGGAGGAACGCGATTCCCGGACGAAGCTCACCTACCTCTGGCCGCTCATCGCGTCCGCGCACGTCACCGCCGAGACCGGCACCGACGACGAACAGACCCCGGTGTTCGCCGACGACACGCTGGCCGGCGAGCTCGCCCCCGGCGGGCGCCTCGAACAGATGGTCTCGCTGGGCAGTCGGCTGCCGGTGACCTGGGTCATCGATCCGGATCTGCTGGCCAGCGTCGACGCGATGGCGCGGGGCTACCGGGTCAAGGCCGGCGACACCACCGTCGCCGGGAAGAACGAGGCTGTCGCCAAGCAATGGCTCGCCGCCCTGGAGGCCGCGGTGTCCGACGGCGAGGTCGTCGCGCTTCCGTTCGCCGACCCCGACCTGGCGGCCATCGCCCACCGCGGCAAGAACGTGTCTGGCACCCTCAGCCATCTGCAGACCGCCACGGACGTGGCGGCGTCGAGCGTGCAGACCATCCTCCACGTGAAACCGTCGACGGATTTCGCCTGGCCCGTCGACGGAGCGATCGACCCCGCGATCGTCGATGTCGCCACCTCGGCCGGCGCCCACAACGTGATCGCCCGCAGCGACAGCCTCAAGGAGACGGGCGGGCTGTTGTACACCCCGACCGCGGCCCGTCCGATCGGCGGCGGCACCACCGCGGTGGTCGCCGACGCCCGGCTCTCCACCGCGTTCGAGGGCGACATGTCCAAGACCGGCAGCTCCACCCTCGCTGTGCAGAAGTTCCTCGCCCAGACCCTCGCCCTGACCGACCAGGCCACGGACGCGGAGCGCAGCATCGTCGTCGCGCCGCAGCGGATGCCGACGGTCGCCCAGGCCCAGTCGATGGCCAGTGCCCTGCACGCCCTCGACGACGACCGCTGGACCCGGCCCCTCGGGCTCGTGGACGCGGCCGAGGAGAGGCCCGACGCGGACGCCACGAGCACCGTCCCCAGCTCCTCCCGCTACCCGAAGAAGCTCCGCAACCAGGAACTGCCCACCCAGGCGTTCCAGGACATCAAGTCCACTCAGGTCTCGCTCAACAAGTTCCAGGTCATCCTCACCCAGCCCGAGCGTGTGGTCACACCCTTCGGCAACGCGGTGAACCGGTCCGTGTCGACGTCGTGGCGCGGCAGGCCCCTGGAGGCCCAGCAGTACCGGGACTCCGTTCGCTCCTATCTCCAGGGCCTCGTCGGCGAGGTTCAGCTCATCCCGAAGTCGGACGTCACCCTGTCCGGCCGCAGCGCCACCATCCCCGTGACCGTGCAGAACCGGCTGGTGCAGGGCGTGGAGAACCTGGTTCTCCGCCTGAAGTCGGACAACGCGACCCGGCTCAAGCTGAACGACGACGGAGCCGTGGCGGAGCAGCCGATCCGGATCTCCGGCGGCCACAGCCAGTCGGTGAAGTTCGACGCCGCGGCCAACGTCAACGGCCAGGTGCAGATGACGGCCCAGCTCTACACCGAGGACGGCACACCGTACGGCGAGGAGATGGCCTTCACCGTGAAGGTCTCGGAGCTCACCCCGACCGTGCTGCTCGTGATCGCCGGCGGATTGCTGCTGCTCGTCCTCGCCGGCATCAGGATGTACACCCAGCGCAAGCGGGCCAACGCCGCCGACGCGGACGGGAACGGCGACGTACCGGACGGGAACGGCGACGGCGGACCGGAGCACCCGGGTGACCCTGCGCCGGACACCGGTCCGGACAGTCGGGAGGCATCGGGCTCGGGTGAGAAAGTGGAACGTTGAGCGATGTCTGTCGTGGCCGGTCGGCCGGGGACGATGAGGTGGGGTTTCGATGAACGCGCCGTACGACGGTGACCGCGGTCGGGGTACGGGCGGAGCCGGGTCCTCCGGCGGCCCCCCGGTGCCGCCCGGCCCGGGCGGGGTTCCGCCGGTGCCCGACCCGTACCTGCAGGCCGCGTACGACCACGACCCCTACCGGGCCCAGGATCTGTCCGCCCAGGACCCGGTGGACGAGGCGCTGTACGACCGTGCCGCGCACCCCCCGCCACCGCCCGGCGTCCATGCGCAGCCCCAGCCGCTCTACCAGCAGCCTCCTCCGGCACCGTACGCTCCCGATCCGCGCGTCTGGGCCCAGACGCCTCCGCCCGAGCCCGACGGCCCGTCGCGCCACCTGCCGTACGGAGACGCCTCGGCGGCGACCCAGTACGTCGGGGTGGACGATCTCGTCGGCCAGGCGTCCCAGGACCGGGAGCAGCCGGATGCCTTCGCGCATCTGTACCGCGACCAGGAGGGGCCGGCGGGCGCTTCCCCCGTCGCGGCCGAACCCGAGCCGGCCACGGCGCCCGCACCGCGCAAGTCCGGCGGCCGGGCCTCCGGGCTGCTGAAGTCGAGCGCCTTGATGGCCGCCGGGACGCTCGTGTCCCGGCTCACCGGTTTCGTCCGCACGCTCGTGATGACCGCCGCACTGGGCGCGGCCCTGCTCGGCGACAGCTACACCATCGCCTACACCCTGCCGACGATGATCTACATCCTCACCGTGGGCGGCGGTCTGAACTCGGTCTTCGTTCCGCAGCTCGTCCGCTCCATGAAGGATGACGAGGACGGCGGCGAGGCCTACGCCAACCGCCTGCTGACCCTGGTGATGGTCGCGCTCGGGGTGATCGTCGCGCTCGTGGTTCTCGCCGCTCCATGGTTGATCCACATGATGTCGCCGACGATCGCCCGGGACGCGGCGGCCAACAGCGTCGCCGTGACGTTCGCCCGGTACTGCCTGCCCACGATCTTCTTCATGGGCATCCACGTCGTGATGGGCCAGATCCTCAACGCCCGCGGCCGGTTCGGCGCGATGATGTGGACCCCGGTCCTCAACAACATCGTCATGATCTTCACGTTCGGCATGTTCATCTGGGTCTACGGCACCTCCGCCGAATCCCAGATGGGCGTCCAGACGATCCCGCCGGAGGGCGTCCGGCTCCTGGGCATCGGCACGCTGCTCGGCCTGGTTGTCCAGGCCCTGGCCATGGTCCCGTACCTGCGCGAAGCGGGTTTCCGCTTCCGTCCGCGCTTCGACTGGCGGGGACACGGCCTCGGCAAGACGGTCAGGCTGGCCAAGTGGACCGTCCTGTTCGTCCTGGCCAACCAGGCTGGCGTGATCGTCGTGACCCAGCTCGCGACCTCGGCGGGCAAGCTGTCCGGCAAGGACGGCACCGGCTTCCTCGCGTACTCCAACGCCCAGCTGATCTGGGGCATGCCGCAGGCGATCATCACCGTGTCGGTCATGGCCGCCCTGCTGCCCCGCATTTCCCGCGCCGCCCACGACGACGACCCGGGCGCCGTCCGTGACGACATCTCCCACGGGCTGCGGAACTCGGCGGTCGCCATCGTGCCGGTCGCGTTCCTGTTCCTCGCGCTCGGTCTGCCGATGTGCACCCTGCTGTACTCCTCCGCCGGCACCGAGGCCGCCCGTTCCATGGGCTTCATCCTCATGGCGTTCGGCCTCGGCCTGATCCCGTACTCCGTGCAGTACGTGGTGCTGCGCGGCTTCTACGCCTACGAGGACACCCGCACGCCCTTCTACAACACGGTGATCGTCGCCGCGGTCAACGCCGCGGCCTCGGCCCTGTGCTACGTGGTCCTGCCCGCCCAGTGGGCCGTGGTCGGCATGGCTGCCTCGTACGGGCTCGCCTACGCCGTCGGTGTGGGCGTCGCCTGGCGGCGGCTGCGCAACCGGCTGGGCGGCGATCTGGACGGCGCGCACGTCGTGCGTACCTACGCCCGTCTGTGCCTGGCCGCCGTGCCGGCGTCGGTGCTCGGCGGCGGGATCGGCTTCGCCGTTCTCATGGGCCTCGGCGAGGGCGCCCTCGGTTCGCTCGTCGCGCTGGTCCTGGGTGGGGCCGTGCTGCTGGGCGTCTTCGTCGCCGCGGGCAAGCGGATGCGGATCGAGGAGATCAACGGCCTGGTCGGCATGGTTCGTGGGCGGCTCGGGCGCTGAGAACCCTGGTGCACAACCATCGCGGCCTCTGGCGTGTCGTGCATAGCGCTGGAGTGTGGGCACAATTGGCGTGACTGTGCAGAGCTGGCTGGCATCGCGCAACGGATGGGGAGGCAGGAACGACGGTGGCGGAACGTAGCACGGCTGCCGTCGACGTGGCCGACAACAGCGGTGAGGAACTGCTGGCCGCCAAGGCGGACGAGGCCACGGCCGACGGGACGGCAGAAGCGCAGGACTCGACGGACGTGAAGTCGCAGGACACGGACGGCAAAATCAGCCGTTCCGAGTCCTCTCTGCCAACCCCCGATCTGCACAGCGGGCACAAACTCGCCAGACGCTACCGGCTCGAGGAGTGCGTCACCCGTCTGGACGGATTCAGCAGCTGGCGCGCTGTCGACGAGAAGCTGCGCCGCGCTGTGGGGGTTCATGTCCTTCCCGCCGACCATCCCCGCGCGCGCTCCGTGCTGGCGGCGGCCCGGTCCGCCGCGCTGCTCGGCGACCCGCGTTTCGTGCAGGTGCTCGACGCCGTGGAGGAGGACGACCTCGTCTACGTCGTCCACGAGTGGCTTCCGGACGCCACCGAGCTGACCTCCCTGCTGGCGGCCGGACCGATGGAAGCGCACGACGCGTACCAGCTCGTCAGCCAGGTCTCCCAGGCCATGACTGCGGCTCACCGTGAGGGTCTCGCCCATCTGAGGCTGACGCCGGGGGCGGTGCTGCGAAGCTCGACCGGCCAGTACCGGATCCGTGGCCTCGCGGTGAACGCGGCCCTGCGGGGCATCACCTCCGACGGACCTCAGCGGGCGGACACGGAGGCGATCGGAGCCCTGCTCTACGCCGCTTTGACCCAGCGCTGGCCGTACGAGACCGATGCCTACGGCCTGTCCGGGCTGCCCAAGGGCGTGGGCCTGATCGCCCCCGACCAGGTGCGGGCCGGGGTGCACCGCGGTCTCTCCGAGCTCGCCATGCGTGCCCTGGTCAATGACGGGGCCACGGCCTCCCGGCAGGAACAGCCGTGCACCACCCCGGACGAGCTGGCCAAGGCCGTGTCCGCGATGCCTCGCATCCGGCCGCCGGAGCCCGTCTTCACCGCACCCCCGGAGTACCAGCGCACCACCTACCAACAGGGCACGTACCGCCGCCCGCCCGGCGGCCCCGGAACCGCCGTCACCGCCCCCGTCCCCGTGCCCCCGCCCCCGTTGCAGAGCCGCACCGGCAAGGCCCTGAAATGGGCGGTCTCCGCCCTACTCATCGCCGCACTGGGGCTCGGCAGCTGGCAGCTCGCCGACGCACTGCTGCACCGCAACAGGGACTCAGGTAGACAGGAACAGACACCGACCACTAGCGAGGACGACAAGCCGAGGGCGGCCATGCCGGTCGAAATCAAAGGTGCGCAGGAGTACGCGCCGGACGGAACCCCGCAGGCACCCGGTGATGTCGGCAAGACGTACGACGGCAAAAGCTCCACCTACTGGCGCTCCAAGACATTTATGGATGGCCCGGTACTCGCACCCTACAAAAAGGGCTTCGGCATCATCTACGACCTCGGCTCGGATCAGAATATTTCCAGCGCTTCCATAACGCTGCTCTACGCCGGCGACCACACAGCGGTCTCACTGTACGCGGAGAACAGCATGTCGCCGAGCACAGCCGTGGAATCTCTGAAGCCCTTCGCGACCCAGAGAACGAATGATATGTCGGCGCATCTGAAAGCCGAGAAACCGACTAAAACGCGTTATGTATTGGTCTGGATCACGGCCGCACCAAAGGCGCCAGGAGACGCTTATACTGACTCTGGTTACAAGCAGGCAATTACTGACATCAGTTTTTCCGCCGTACAGCAGTAGCGGCAACCGAATAGCCCTCACGAAATAAGTAAAGGCTCCCCTATCCCCCTTTCGGAAACCCTTCTTTCATAAAAATTCTAAACCGGCTCACAAATCATCAAGAGCTGCCAGAACGCAGCCACACCAACCTGACCAATCACTACTAAGCGCAATACCGGTGACTTTGTTGGTGGTGTGTCGTTGGTTGTGGTGTGCCGAGGCCTGGACAGGTGAAGTCGTCGTGTGAGCGTTTGTCGGACCGGATTGCTCTGGGTGTGCTGACGCGGAGTGCATACGGCGCGGCCTACGGCACGTCCAGTACCGCAGCCACCTCATAAACGGCTGCCTCGCCGAGACCGGCTTGACCACCAGACCCGCCTGACAACCATGCGAGGTCACGGCCTGGAGCAGCCGCATGCCGTCGGCGCCGATCCGCCGACCGATCTCTTCCCGCTTGGCGCGGGCCTTGGAGAAGTAGGAGTCCTCAGCCCGGGTGGCGTAGTGCCGGAACCAGTCCGGCTCGGCCATCTGCTCCAGCCACTCGGGGATGCCTGAGCCAGTGCGTTCAACGCTGCGCGTAACATCTCCGAGACCATCTCCAGTCAGCGCAGGTCTCGCACCGCAGTCAGCACATGAGTGGAGTCCGTCCGCGCCTTCCCGCCACCGGCGAGCAGGCGCTTTTCTCTGGCCGCGGCCAGGATGCCGTCCATCGCTCACCACCCGGCCTCTGCCTCGGTGAGGCGGTCCCGGAACTCCGAGAGCACTGAGAAGTCGAAGCCAGGATCGGTGAGCTCGGGCCCGAGCGCGTATTTGAAGTCGATCCGAGCTCGCACCGCTTTCGTGGCCTGCCGGTCGGTCAGTCCCTCCACGAACTGCAGCACCAGGGCCAGAGCCAGTCGCCCCGGCGGGCCTGCCCCGGGACGGAAACAAGTCGGCGAACTGCTCGTCGGTGACAACATGCCCAACTCGTCCCGGATCCGGATCGCCAAGCTGCCTTTGGGGAAAGCCGCTTTCGCAACCCGTGCCGTCTCCTCTGGGATTTCCCCCAGTGCCACGGACCGCAGCGACATCGACACTCTCCCCCTACAGCAACGTTGGTCTCCAAGACCACAACTGGGTCTTGGAGACCAACGTCACGCAGACCCCGAATTAGCCAACAGCATCCCATCGGGCCGGGGCAGCCGCTATCAGTACATCAGACGCCGACGCCCACACACTCTTCGGCGACCCATCCATCTCGCCCGTTGATCTTCACAGTCATCCAGCCATTGCCCCCACCGCATGAGGTGTAGCTCTGGCCCCTGGTGACGCCGTCCTTGTCGGTACCGCAGGGCAGTTTGCCGCCGGCCGCAATCGTGCCGATGAGGGTGTACTTCGCTCCAGGCCCACTACGGACGTTGAGAGTGCTACCGGAGACGTTGTAGATGTAGCAGGAGGCAGCGGCCTTCACCGTGGTGGACTCGGTCGCGGCATTGGCCGGGGCCACAGCGATACCGAGCGCTCCCAGCACAGCCGCGCCCGTCACACTCATTAGTTTCATCGAATTACGCATGTGCCTTCTTCCCTTGAGCAACATCAATACCATGCAATAGACGAGATCATCTTAGTTCTTTTGCCGTCCGGAGTCAGGGAGTTCGCACCCTACGTTCACCACCCGGACCCGGCCAGCCCTCGGCGCGTCAGCGCGGGGCGGTCAGATGCCAGGAGCCGCCGTATTTCTGCCACGACGGTGAGCGGGACCAGCGCGCCGGAACCGTTTCTGCTGCCCCCTTTTCGCTGCCGCGGCGGCCATGGCGGCGAGGAAGGCATGGGCGAGCATGGCCAGGGTGATGTGCCGGTACCAGCCCGGATACCGGCGGACCTCGTACTGGTCCAGGCCGCACTCGTTCTTCGCGACCTGGAACGACTCCTCGATGGCCCACCTGGCCGCGGCGACCTTGACCAGGTCCTTCAGGCGGGTGGCGACGGGGCCGTAGCAGACATAGTGGGCGATGTCGGTGGGGTCTTTGACCGAGCGACGGGCCAGGACCCAGTGGCCGGAACCGTCCTCCCACACGGGGCGGATCGCCACCCGGGCCCAGTCGTAGACGCGCTCGCCGTGGGAACCGGGGCCCCCGGACAGGCGCTTCCAGGCATGCCGGGGCAAGGCGGCGACCAGCCCGTCCACCCGGACCTCACGCCAACCGCTCGTGATCACGGTGTCGTTGACCCTGGTGGCCAGTACATAGCCGACCCCTCGCTGTTCCAGCCACACACGCAGGTGCTTGACCTGCCCGTACGCCTCGTCCGCGGTCACCCACGCGAACGGCACCCCGGCATCGATCGCACGCTGCAGCATCCACCGGAAGTGCTCGTTCTTCGTCGCGAACGGCACCTCGTCCGGGATGCCGGCCGCCCGGCACCGCTCGCGGTCATCCGTCCAGGACTTCGGCAGGTACAGCTCCCGGTCGATCAGCGCCCGGCCCTTCGCCGACGCATACGCCAGGAACGTGCCGACCTGGGAGTTCTCCGTCCTGCCCGCCGTCCCGGTGTACTGCCGCTGGACACCCGCCGACCCCGTGCCCTTCTTCAGGAAGCCGGTGTCATCACCGATCAGGATCCCGTCCTTGGCACCAATGGTCTCCACGACGAAGTCCCGCACGTCGTCACGGACACCGTCCACGTCCCAGTCCGCCTCGCCCAACAGGCGCTGCATCCCGATCGGATGCCCCTCACCCGCACGCTCTGCCAGCGTCCACCCGTTTTTCCGCTCCAGCGGAGCGATCAACCCCGCCATATACGTCAGGGCACGCGCCCGAGGCTCGGACCTGGCAAAACGCCCAGCGAACCGTTCATGCAGCCCGGACAACATCCCCTGCCAGGCCTCGATCTGCCCCACCCCAAGATCTACAGACACGACAGAACACAACCACAGCCACCGACAGAGCTCACAACCGCCCTATCAGTAACTGTGATTGCAGTACTAGGACTTGTCCGGTCGATCATGTGACTGCCTTGCGCCTGGATCGTTGATGTGGGCATGGGGCGGGGTGATCTGAGTGATGCCGAGTGGGAACGGCTGCGGCCGTTCCTGCCTGTCAGCAACAGGCGCTGTGGCCGGTGGCGGGACCACCGGCAGGTGATCAACGGGATTCTGCACCGGGTTCGGACCGGCGTGCAGTGGCGTGACCTGCCCGAACGGTTCGGACCGTGGAAGACCGTCTACGAACGGCACCGGCTGTGGTCGGCTGACGGTACTTGGGAACGGCTGCTTCAGCAGGTCCAGGCCACGGCCGACGCCGCTGGTGAGATCGACTGGGACATCTCGGTCGACTCCACCATCGTCCGCGCACATCAGCACGCGGCCGGCGCCCGAAACGATCCGCCGCCCGTCCCCGGCTCAAAGGGGGCCGAACCGCCAGAACACCAGGACGAGACGCCGTGGCAGAGCCTCGTCGC
>NZ_JBIAUE010000011.1:0-250029 GCF_042892615.1 Streptomyces sp. NPDC001750
GGGTTCGGGGACGTCCTCCCAACGCAGTCGCCTGAGTTCATCCAGCATGAGTCGTCGCATGAGAGGAGTGTCGCTAGAACGTTCTTTCCAGTCAAGGTGCGGTGCTCCCGAAAACCCCCATGCGCCGCCGATCGATTCGACCGAACGAAGACAGAGACCTTGGGTGACAACACCACGCCGCTGTTCACCTCCGAAGAAGGCACCTCCCCGCCCTTCGCGCCCCCGCAGCCGCAGCCGCAGTCATCGGAACCGGCCCGGCTGCCGATCCGGTTCCAGCAGCAGACCTCGTCGCGCAGTGGTATCCCGGCGAACGTTCGGAGTCGATTCAGGGCCGGCCCTTGGGCTCCGCGCTCCGCCCACGAATCGACTCCGTCCATGCGGGACGCCTCGACGGGGTCGACATCATCTGCGATCGGCAGCTGACGGTCGCCAGGCCGTCGTCGCCGGCTGGCCGGGTCCGCCGCGCAGCGGGAGGCCGACACGTGGTGCCGCACCTCATGCACGGCGTCATGGATCGGTGCGCCTTCGCCGTCTGGCGGGGCGAACTTGAACGCTCGCCGAACCTCTCACCGAACGGCGGCGTCGCGGAGAATATCGGAGAGCCGCTGCCGTTCGAGGCGCCCTCCCGGGGGCGGAAGCCACCCCGTCAGGTCGCTCCTCGGTGGCTCATGGATGGAGCGGCCTGGTGAAGCCATGGAGCAGATCGAGGAAACGTCTGTGAAGTTCGTCGGACGTCAGATCAAGCGCACCCGCGCCTGCCAGGTGATCGAAGACGAGACCGTCCAGGAAGGCCACGAGTATCGGCGCCTGTGACGGTGGATCGCATGCGCCCATGGCGGTGAGCAAATCCTGTGCTACGGCCCGGTATGCCTCGCCTGCGGCAACGAGGACGGCATGCAACTCGGGCCGCCGCGTGGACTCCAAGGACAGTTCGTAGCGAGCAAGCATGCGTTCGCGACCGTCGGTGACCCAGCGTTCGACGAGGCCGGCAGCGACCGCGGCGACCTGGGCGATGTCCGCTGGTTCGGTGATGACGGGGCGGTCGGCCAGATCGGCGAGATCCGCCTCGGCCAGCCGCTCGACCGTCGCCTGCAGGAGCGCCTGCCGGGTGCGGAAGTAGTACGAGCACGTGCCGGTCGGCACACCGGCGGCCTCGTCGACCGCGCGATGCGTCAGACCGCGCATCCCCGCCCGGGCCAGCGTGCCGATCGCCGCATTGGCCAGTTCTTGCCGCCTTGTCGTACGTTCGGCCACTGCTTCCTCTCCTCGCGCGACCACCCCCACTCTACAAATGTAGTATACCTTCCTCTGTCGGAGCATCATGTCCATGATTGCCACAGATACGGAGGGGAAGTCCGCGCGGCAATCTGCAACGCAATCAGCACGAACGCGATCAGAGGGGGATCGGCGGTCCGGCCGTCGCCGTCGGGCTGATCCGGCAGGACGGCGGGTGGAGGTGCTGGAACGCACCGCAACCTTCACGCAGTCGGCGCCGGACTCTCGTTGTGGCCCAGCTGCGTGCGTGCGCTGGACGCGCCGGAGCTGAACGACCACACACGACTGCGTCCGCTCATCGAGACTGAGACGGGCATCCCTGGCCCATGTGTGCCGACCCCGACAAACCCCTCGCGGGCTACCTGTCCGGCACGGAGTTGGCGCACGGCAAGGGGTTCATGCCGTGCGCGGGATCCGCTGCGCACGGCCGTGGAGCCGGAGCGCCGTGACGATCTCGACGATGCCGACCACGACCAACCACCAGCCGGCGACCAGGGTGAGCACGGCGATCGAGGTGAACGGCGAGATGATCAGCACGATCCCCGCGATGAAGGTGACGATACCGAGGACGGCCTGCCAGCCGCGCGCGGGCACGGTGGAGTCGTGAACGACGGCCAGAGTATGGGTGATCCCGCGGACCAGCCAGCCGATGCCGATCCACAACGCGAGCAGCAGAATCGACTCCAACCGGCCCCGGAAGCAGAACAGGCCCAGCAGGATCGACAGGGCGCCGCTGATGAAGGCCAGGACACGCAGCGAGGTCGCCTTGTGCGTGCCGAAGGCGGCCGCCAGTTGGAGCACGCCGCTGAGAATGAGGTAGATGCCGAAGAGGATCCCGGCGACGAGCAGGGACGGGCCCGGCCAGGCCAGGATCACGATCCCAAGAATCAGGGAGGCGATGCCGGTTGTCAGGACGACCTGCCAGGCAGTGCGGGCGAGGCGGTGCAGGAACCCCTCGAAGGGCGGCTCCATGTAGCCCGAGTGCGGTTTCGGCGCGTGCACGTCACCTGCGGCATGTGTGTGGCGGTCGTCGTATTCCGGTCCCTGGGGGGAGCCGCTCGGTGCGTCGGTCATGATCCATGCTTGTACCGGGCACGGGCGCTCCGCCACCTTTGCCGGTCCAACCGGCTGACGGCGGAAGCGCGGACCACGCCGCACGGAAAGCCGGCCGTCAACGGCTGGGGGGAGCCTCTGGTCGGCGGCATCGCACGACCCAACCCCTGTGCGGACGCCATCGGTCGCCCACGCCCCGCACCACGCCGCCTTCCAGCAGCGCGACCTGTCGGATCGCGACTTCGTCCACGTGCGGGCCGACGGCGTGCGCCCCAAGGTCCGGCTCGGACAAGCGCACAGCCGCGTCCTGGTCCTGCTCGGCATGCGGCTGCACGGCACCGAGGAACTGATCGCTTTGCCCGAAGGTCTGTGGGAGAGCACCCAGTTGTGGGCCGACCTGCCGCGCTACTGCCGCCGCCGGGGTATGCGCGAGCCGGAACCGGTCGTCGGCGACGGCGCGATGGGCCTGTGGAAGGCCCTCGTCGAGGTCTTCCCCGCCTCCCGCTATCAGCGCTGCTGGCAAGGCCCGCAGTGTTGCGAACTTCCTGCCGACGTCGGCACAGCCGGGCGCGACGAAATGGAGAGCACTGCGGTGTGATCGGATTCGTGCCTGGGCTCACCGATCGCTCAGGAAGGTGACGAAACGACCGAAGACCTCGTCCCCGGCGCGATTGGCGGCGAGCTCCGCGCACAGCGTAGGAAAGTCAGCCCAGGCATCGCCCACACGGTCCACCGGGCAAGGCTGCTACGCCCGTCGCAGATGCGCACTTCGTCGACCCACCGGTCGAGACCATCGCCCATCGAGCAGACGAAGAAATGTGCGTCCTCCACAGCTGGGGCCAGCAGGTCGATGAGCCGGTGGAGGTTGCGCACATCGATGTAGCAGACGTCCGACAGCATCTCCCAGCAGAGGAGGAACCGGCCAAGGCAGGTTGATCACTCCGGATTCTGCCTTGCCGGCCCGACGACCTCCGGGCGCCGGGCCGGCATCGTGCACGGCTGCCGACCGTGACTGAGCACCCGAGTTGGCCACTGGGTGCTCCGCCCGGCCGCGCTCGCGCTCAGTTCTTCGTCGGGCATGACGTAGCGGCCTCCTTGCTCCCTGCAGTCCTCCGGAGGGGTATCGGCGGTCTGTCGGCGGTGTGTCGGTGGAGGCTGCGACTTTGGTCGGGTCGGTGCTCCCATGAGCACGCTGCCCCGAGCGCAAGGAGCCCGTCATCGTGTCTTCCGCATCCCAGAGCCGATCGTGGAACGTTCAGTGGCTGCCGTCTGCCGAGGGCAGGACTTTCCTGGTCACCGGAGGTAACGCCGGGATCGGCTACTTCGTCGCGGAGCAGCTCGCCGCCACCGGCGCCGTCGTCGTACTCGGCAGCCGGGACACCGCGAAGGCCGACGCCGCCATGGCCTCGATCCGCTCGCGCGTCTCCGGCGCGCACGTGCGGCACCTTCAACTGGACCTCGCCGACCTGTCATCCCTGAAGACCGCCATGGACAGGCTGGACCTCGAGCATCTCGACGCGGCCGTCTACAACGCGGGGGTGGCGCTCGACGACCCGCCGCGTCGAGAGACCGAGGACGGCCACGAGCTGATGTTCGGCACCAACCACCTGGGCCACTTCGCGCTCACCCAGTGGCTGGCCCCACTGCTGTCCGCGGCACCGGCAGGCCGCATCGTGACGGTGGGAAGCTTCGCGGCACGGTCCGAGCGACTGGATCTGGGCGATCTGCAGTCGACCCAGGACTATCGGCCCAAGCGCACCTACGGCCGATCGAAGCTGGCGCAGATGTGCTTCGGCTTCGAACTCGATCGCTGCCTGCGCGCACTCGGCAGCACGGTGCTCAGCGTGGTGGCCCACCCCGGCGGCGCACTGGACTCCCTCACCCCGTCCCGCCCGCCGGTACACGTGACGACCCCCGGCGAACGGCTGCGCGCCTTGCCCGCCGGACTCCTGGTGCAGGGCAAGGATGCCGGGGCATGGCCCGTTGTCCGTGCCGTCCTCGACCCGGAGGTGCGGGGAGGGCAGCTCTGGGGGCCGAGGGTCTTCGGGCTGCGTGGCGCACCACGGCGTGAGCCCGTCCCCCCTCATATGACCGACCCGGCCGCCGCCGCTCGCCTCTGGACGGCCAGCAGTGAGCTGGTCGGCACCGATCCGCACCTCGGCTTCCGGTAGGCGTGCAGTTGCGCCCAGGGCGGCCGTCCAGTGGCCGACTGCGGTGCTCGGCCCGGCCAACTCGGGCGCTCGGTCACTCAGGGCCTCTGCCGCCGCCCGTACCGGAATGCCGCACCCACGGAACACGTGCACTCCGCCAATACCTCTGCGCCCCGTCGGCTCCTGCCTGGAGTGCCACGGGCGGCACGTCCGCCGGCCCCACCGCCTGCACCGCTCCCCCAGCCGCGCACCGGCCGGCCGCCGCGCCGCCGCCGGCCGGTCCACGCGCCTCGACGACGACCCGGTCGAACAGGCTGCGCAGCAGGCGTACTCCCGGGCGGCCGTCGGGCCGCCCCACGACGACGGGCTGATGCGTCGGCGGGAAGCGAGCGTCAACGGCATCCGCGTCACCGAGGCGGTCCGGCGTATTTTCGGCTCCCGGCCGGAGGCCGAGCGGGGAGTCCTGCTCCCGTCCGGTGGCCGGGGAGTCCCGGATCATGGCTGCGCAGGCGTCGAGTGGGGGAACGGCGTCGACGGCCCGTGCGGGGCGGCCGGCCTCCCGGCCCCGCCGGCGTCACCTCCGCGAATCGCGAGCAGAGCTGCCGTCTCCGCGCGGCGCCCCGCGTCCGTACCGCCGAGGCGGACGGCCTGGATGTGGCAGAGCCTGGCGACCACCGGCGTCCACACCTCGTCGACCGGGACACCGGCCGTACGGGCGACGCAGGAGGACCAGGTGTGCAGGCTCACCGCGAGGCCGACGGGCAGGCCGGGGCCGGGAAGCCGGGGGAAGGCCGGAGCGACGGGCGGCGGTGTGGGCGGGGGAGTGCCGGAAGCACGGTGGCCGGCGGTGGCTTCGAGCCACGCCAGGTGCCAGTCGGCCACGGCGGACCGATGGCGCTCCGGAACCAGCCAGGAGTACAGGCTCGTCACTTCGTCGGCGATCACGTCCTGCGGTGCGTACCCGCTCGGGTCACCGGAGCCCGACGTCAGGACACCGTGCGCACGGTTGCTGGTCGCCGCCAGCAGATCGCCCCAGACGAGAGGCTGGCGGCCGTGGGGGAACAGGCCGGGGCTGCACACCGCCGCACAGGAGCGGGGCTGCGCAGCGGTGACGAGCCCGCGCCTCAAGGCGTCGGTGATCCAGTCCAGTTGGGCGTCGAGGGGTTCAGCGACGGGGACGGCGAACTCCATCGAGGCGCCCCCGTCGAGCAGGTCGGCCCAGAACCACGAGGTTCGCGCCGCACCGCCGACCAGGACCAGCAGCCGCCCCCTCGCGGACGCCGAAGCGCACCGGACCCTCCAGGCGTGCCAGTCGGACCGGTCGGGCCGGTCGCGCCGGGTCTGCCGGGTCTGCCGGGGACCGGAAAGCGTCACGCGGTCCCGCTCCCTCGCACCTGTGAGCCGTACTCCTGGCGGCAGGCGGAGTCGTCGTACGGGGACAGTCCGGCCCGCACCACCGGAAGGAGACGCTCGGGCGTGAGCGCCCACCGGTTCCAGTGGAAGAGCACCAGCGCCGTCGCCCAGGCACGCACGGGGAAGCCCTGAGCGCGCCGGAGCAGGGCGGCGGCGTCGCCCGTGCGTGCCGCCCACCTCCGGGCACGGACCAGGTGGGTGTCGGCCACCGCGTCGCCGGTGACCGGCACCCGCCCCGCCAGGAGCGAGCCCGCCACGGCGGGGTCCACGTACGGCGGACCGTCGGGTGCGACGTGAGGGCCGAGGGCCGTGCGCAGGGCGTGGTCGAGTCGCAGCCAGAGGTCCCGGAGCTCGTCCGCGTCCTCGGCGATCCTGGACAGCAGCGTCTGCGCGGTGACAAGGCCCAACAAGGGGACGAACGAGGTCTCTCCGCCGTCCGGGCAGGTGTTCCACGACAAGGCGAGGCGGCTGTCGGCCGCGCAGTGGGTGTGTGCCAGATCGAGGCCGGCCGGTCCGCCGAAGCGATACGTCTCGGGTTCGTACACGCCGGTCGTCCGCAGCCCCGGGAGCCGGGCGGGCGGCGTCGCGTCCGCCATCGCGCGGCGCAGCGAGCCGGGGTCCGGGGACTCCAGCCGCAGCCGGATCCCCGGAGGCTTGTGCAGGAACCACCACCGGGAGACGAGCCCTTCGTCCTGCCATCGCGCGACTCCCTCCCGCAGCCGGGACCACTCGGCCCGGTCTGCCGGCAGATCGCAGTCGCACTGCACCCAGGATTCGCCCGTGGCCCGCAGGCTCTCCGGCCCGCACAGCGCGATGTACGGATCGAGCACGGGCCGCTTGTCCGCGCCGGGGCAGTGCCCGGCGGGCGCGTCGGACGTACTCCATGCCACGGCGGCCTCCCACAGGTGTTCGCGTCCCTCGCCGTCGACCAGTCGGCGCCGGGGGTCCTTCCGGCCGGACACGGGGGTGATGACCAGCGGTCCGGGGTCCGCCCGGGACACCAGGGGGACGAGGGCGTCCAGGGCCAGGGGGCTCGACGGCGGCACGGCCAAGGGAGTTGCGGCGGGGTGCTCCGGGCGGACCTGCACCAGGGCGGGCAGCCCCATGTCCCGTACCGCCTGTCTCCAGGCGAGGTAGCGGGCCGGGCCGGAGAGGCGGACCAGCCCGGCCACCGCCACCGGGGGGACGGTCCAGCGGCGGGTGCCGATGCGGATGCCGCCGTGTGTCCTGACCTCGGGGTGGTGCCGCCAGACCTCGCGTTCGGCCGGCAGTGCCGGCAGCCCCAGCGACAGCCATTCCCAGCCGTGGCTCATGGCGGCCGTCCACAGCAGATGGCTGAGCGGATCCCGATGACCCGTCTCGGCCGCCGCGTTGTAGACCGGCATCAGGCGCCGGGCCGGCTCCCGGGAGTCCACGCACCAGACGCGGCCGTCGTCGTCCACCGTGAGCAGCCACCGGTCGGCCGAGGCCTGCCCGGCGGCCGTCAGGTCGAGCCGCGCGCCGGTCAGGTCGGGGCGGACGGCCGTGCCCGGCTCGGCGCAGTCGCGACCGACGACCTCCACCGCCCGGCCGAGCAGGGCCGCGCGGAACGCCGCCCGGTCCGCCGCTCCCGGCCGGTGCCGGGCGTGGAAGACGGCGGGCTGGGGGCGTCCCCACAGGAAGGCCAGGTGCCCCCTGCCGTCCGCGGTGAGCACGGCCGCGCCCTGCCCGCCGCCCGTCGGGCGGGTCATCGCGGCGAGTGTGTGGACCGGGCTTCGCCGGTCGGCGAACAGACGTTCCTCCCACAGATCGCAGTCCTCCTGCACCCCCAGGGCGGTGAACGGCCGCGGGCCGAATCGCAGGTCGAGGACGCCGGGCCGGGTGTCCGGGCTGTCCGCGGTAGCGGGCCGCCCGCCGGGGTGGTGCCGTGAAGCCTGTACGGCGTCCCAGCGGCGCATCGCTTCCCCGAGCGGTACGGGTGGCAGGCCCGCGAGCGCCTCTGCCAGTTCCCCGACCGACGCGTGCCGGTACCGTTCGGCGGTCGCGTCGGCCCCCGCGTTCGCCAGCGCCTCGGCAATCGTCTCCTCGGCGGCGCGGTCGTCGGCGGCCGTCCAGGAGAGGCGGAACGCGGCTCCCGGCTCCCAGTCGACGGTGACGACCGTGCCCTCCGGCGCGGGGACGTCCGCGAACGCGAACAGCCTTGCTGCCTCCCTGTCACAGGCCCGCACCTGCTCGCGCACCCGCCGCGGGGACCACTCGGCCAGGCCGAGCGCCAGCTCCTCGCACAACGCCCGGATCCGCTTCACCGACAGCGCCCACATCTCCGCGTCTCCGGCCCCGAGTCCGGGGGTGACGGCCTCCAGGGCCTGCCACACGTCCTCGGCGGTGCCGGGGAGTCCCGCACACGGCTGGAGGAGCCCGCGCGCCACCAGGACCCGCAGGACACGTTCGAGCGCCGG
The DNA here is from genome assembly GCF_042892615.1 of Streptomyces sp. NPDC001750. NCBI lineage: Bacteria > Bacillati > Actinomycetota > Actinomycetes > Kitasatosporales > Streptomycetaceae > Streptomyces > Streptomyces sp. NPDC001750. The sequence goes on from NZ_JBIAUE010000011.1 coordinate 8,330, forward strand.
CCGCGCCGCGGTGTCGTCCCCGGCCAGGGCGGCGAGCAGGTGCCCGGGGTCGACGCTCCGGCCGCCGTCACAGGCGGTCAGGACGGCGTCCATCAGCGGCTGTCCCCCGACGCGGCTCCACACCGGGCCGTCCGGCCCGAACGACAGCCACCACCAGGCGTCCCCCTCGCGGTGGACGCTCGGGTCGCGGCGCAGCCGGCCCCGCAGGGGGTCCCGGTGGGCGAGTGTCTCGGCGGCGGCGCGGAAGGGGGCCAGGCGTACCCCGACCTCGTAACGGACCTTCTCCGGAGTTTCCGTGCGGTGCGGGTGGACCACGCCGGACCACAGGCCCTGTGGTGTCGGGCGGGCGCAGGCCCGGCTCAGAAGCCGCCAGAGGGTGTGCTCCAGCCGTCTGCGTCTGGCCGGGGCGCCGTCGTCGTGCCGCGACCGTTCCAAGGCGTCGTGGACGGCGGGGTTGCCCACCGCCAGGGCCGTACGGAACCGGTCGGAGCGGGCGATCCGCCGCAGCAGGGCACGCTGCCGGCCGTCCTCGGCCGCCCAGGCGGCGGCGAACTCCTCGGTCAGGGCGGCCAGGCGCCGCCGCTGTTCCAGGTCGTCCCGGATCCGCCGGCCCACGTCGCCGTGGGCGTCCAGCAGCGTCGCCACCGACGCGTCGCACCGTACAGGCTCCGGGCCGGCGTGCAGGGCGCGGCGCAGGGCCAGCACGGCGCGGCGTTCGCGCCGGGGCAGAGCGGGCACCACCGGGAACAGGGCGTCGGTGAGCTCACCGCTGCGGGCGGTGATCGCCTCGCGCAGCGCGAGGAGTTGGTCGGCCCGGCGGGCGAGAGCGTCGGCGGCGAAGGATTCGAGCAGGTCGACCGGCCAGGCCGCGACTCGCAGGACCGGCCCGCCGATCACCCTCACGTCCATGTCCCGGTCCGTCCGCGGTCAGTGGACATTCGCCGGCTCCGGTACCCCCTCCTGCCAGGGCCAGCTGTGGCCGGGCACCCGCACCAGTCGGCGCCGGCCGCGCAGCTGCGCCAGGGAGTCGCCGGGGCGCAGAAGGCACACCTCCACGCCGGTGGAGCTCACCTGGCCGTCGAGCAGCGACGAGCGGCACCGCGCTGTCCGCGCCACGCACTCGGGGAACGGGTCGATTCCCGCGATCTCCTCGCCGTGCCCGTCCAGCCGCGGTCCCAGACCCAGGTTCCAGTGCCACGGCGCTCCGCCGTCGGCGTACGGCACGACGGTCCGTGCGCCCCAGCGCTCGGCCAGGTCCAGCGCACCGTCCGCGTCGGTCATCAGCTGCATGCGGCAGGCCCACAGTTCCGGAGGCACGAAGGGCAGATAGCGGGCGATGGAGGAGAACAGCAACTGGACCGGGTACATGCGCCAGCCGCGGTAGCCGGCGAAGACCAGGTCGGGATCGCCCAGCCGGGCGCGCGCCTCCAGGGCCACATCGCGCATGTCCCCGCGGTCGTCGCGCCCCGCGTCGGCCAGGAGGACGGAGCGGGAGCGCGGGGTCTCGACCAGATAGGTGTTGCCGACGTTGGTGACCTCCGGGTGCAGCCGCTTGGCGTCGGTGGGCTGTTCCCCGTAGAAGGGCAGGGCGGTCACCGTGATGTCGCCGACCTGCCAGGACGTGTGCCAGGCGAGCGGTACGACCGTGGTGAAGCCGAGCTCGGTCAGGCGCAGGGCCAGGTCGGCGGCCAGGATGCTCTCCCGTTCGACCACCGGGACGACGACGGGTGTGTCCGGCGGCAGCCGGAGCAGCGACGCGGGGTCGAAGTGGTCCGGGTGACTGTGCGTCAGCAGGACCGCGTCGAGCCGGCCGAGGTCGGCAGGCTGCATCGGCTGATAGGTCTCCGGGTAGATGGCGCGGCGGGCGGGGAGCCAGGGATCCACCACCACCCGGGCCTGGCGTCCCTGCACCAGGACGGTGTTGTGGCCGCAGAAGGTGACGTCGGCCTCCTCCAGTTCCGGGGCGCGGCGGCCGGGTGGCACCGCGGCGAGCAGGCTCTGTTCGCGCAGGCCGGTCAGCAGGGTGCGCATGTCGGGATGCAGCTCTCGGGCGGCCGCCTCGGTCAGGCCGCCGTTGCTCAGATCCGCGATCAGCGCGTGGACCGGCGCCCAATGACTGTCCGGCAGGCGGAGCCGGACGAGTGCCTCGCCGACCGCGAGGTCCTCACGGCCCAGCGTGAGCAGGCGCGGCCGGGCCAGCGCAGGGTCGGGGTGGCGGACGTCCTCGTGCAGGTACCAGCCGCCGTCGGCCGCCGCGTCGGCGACCGCCCGGAACGCCTGCCCCCGCACCACCTCGGCCAGCAGCCCGGGGGCCGCCGCGACCAGCGAGGCGTGCCCGTGGGCTTCGGCGTGCTCGGCGAGAGGCGCGTACAGCCGACGCGCCGCGAGTTCCGGATTCGCCGTGACCGGGCTGCCGAAGCGTGTCCGGTCCTCGTAGGTGACGTTGATGCTCACATCGGCACGCAGCCACGTCCGCGTCATACGTTCTCCTTCAGACTCCGGTACACCGCTTCGCGGGCCAGCACCCGCCGGAAGGCGTCCTCGTCGCGGTAGCCGGCGGTCTTGGCCCACCGGTCGACATGGGACGGGACGGGGATGCCATGGCGGTCGAACCACTCCTGATACAGCTCGCGCGTGCCGCCTCCGGCTGCTTCGGCCGAGGGGTTCTCCAGGCCGGCCGCGGCGAGCGTGCGCTGCTTGTCCTCGGCCCGCGCCGCCAGCCGGCCGAAGCGGCCTGTGGCCCGGAGCTGGTCGGGCAGGTGAGCGAGGACGTCGGCCCCGGCACGCGTGGCGACCAGCGTGGCCGCCGCGTCGGTCCTGGCCATGGCGTTGAATCCGTCCAGGTCGAGGTGGTTGTGCGCCAGCCAGGCGTCGAAGGCCGCCTGGTCGGTCAGGCCGAGAGCGGTGCACAGGTCGTTGGCGCGTTCGCGTACGGCCGTGGCGTCGGGCCGCACCGCGCAGCGTTCCGCCTCGGCGGAGGCGAGGGTGCGGATGAGGGCCCCGCGGTAGACATCGGTGAAGTCCTCCGGCTCCAGGAGCAGTTCCTCCAGGATCAGGTGCATCGTGAGCGCGCCGTGGTCGCCGGTGGCGGGGGCCGGGCCGGCGCTCCGTACGAGGTCGTCCCACCACAGCGTGTGCTGGAAGGTCCAGGGGACGCTGACGGGTTCCGGCGGATCGGTGCGCAGCAGGTCCAACAGCGCCAGGGCGTCCAGCCGCTTCTGGTCCACCCGGCCGTGTGGAAGCCAGGCGCGCAGGGCGGCGGCGCTGTCGGCGAGGCCCCGCGCACTCGCCTCTTCGAGGAGGGCGGACCAGGAGCGCTCGGGGTAGAAGCGCTGCTTGGCGAGCGCTGTGAGGGTGTCGGCGTCGTCGCCGCCGATGACTCCTTCGCCTGCCGCCGCCTCCAGGGTCCGGCGGATGTTGACCATCGCCTCGGACGCCGCCCGGTAGCCGAGAGCCTGCTCGGTGTGCGCCACCGCGACCTCGTCGTCGTCGGTGAGCGTGCCGGCGGCGAACTGCTCGAAGATCCAGCCGACCCCGACCATGCCGAAGGCCCGCAGCTCCGCGGCCCGCAGCGCTCCCATGCTGGAGGCGCCGTAGACGGGGATGCCCTCGCGCAGGGCCCAGAGGACCTCCTTGTGCCACACCGAGGGCACCCGTTCGAAGTAGCCGTCCACGACGGCCAGGGCCCGCGGCCGTTCCCTGGCCGCGCGGTACACGTCCCCCTGCGCGGCGGGCGGCAGGACGACGGCGTCCGGGAGGGTGTCGGTGACGGTCCCGGCCGGCAGCGTGGGCCCCACGAAGACGCAGACGGCGCCCCTCAGCGCGCTCATCGGGCGCTCCCTTCGCTGTCGCAGGCGTGGTCGGAGGCGACGGGAGGCGGGCCGGCGACGCCGCCGCGCAGTGCCCGGGCCCGTGGCCCGGGCACCCAGCCGTCCAGCATGCTCGCCGACTCCAGCCCGGGAATCACCACCCGCACGACCGGGATGCGCAGATGCGGCAGGGTCAGGTCGACGGCCAGGACCTGAGTGATGCCGGCGTTCTTGAGCCGTTCCAGCAGCCAGGCCAGGTCCGCGTCGAAGGTGTCGGCGTCGAAGCCTGGACCGGAGTCGAAGGACCGGGCATGCCTCCCCCGCAGCAGCGCCCGCTCCCGGGCCAGCACATCGGGGTTGCGCACCCGGTCGTAGTCGTCGCGGGCCACGTCCTCCCTGGACCCGGCGGTGACGGTGAGCCGGCTCTGCGCCGCCTCGGTCAGCGCCCGCAGCAGCGCCACCGTACGCACCGGGTGACAGCCCATGCCCGCTGCCGAGTGCATGCGGCGGAAGGGGTCGTCGCCCTCGGTGATGACGCAGAAGAAGGAGGGCACACCGATGTCGGCGGTCGTCGTCTCCCACACCGCCACGTCCACACCGGCCCGCTCGTACAGATCCAGCACGGTCCGTGCGTCCGGGTTCCTCACGGTCGCCAGGTCGACGCGGGTGGCGGCGGCCGCGTCCGGGTCCAGCAGGTGCCACAGGGTGGTGGCGTCGCGCTCGACCACCTCGCAGATGCCGTGGATCACTGCCTCGATCACATGGTTGCCCGAGGCCAGGCCGTTGGACGAGGCCAGGAAGCAGCCGGCGCCGGTGGGCCGGGGCAGCGTGAAGCGGGTGTGGACCAGTTCGTACGGCACCCAGGTCGGCGTCTGCCCGAGCAGGTCCCAGCTCTCCGTCCACAGCAGGTCCAGATGCGGATGGAACCCCGAGCCGGCGTCGGCGGGCAGCGCGGTGACATCGGCCAGGGTGTGGCTCCAGCGCAGTTCCTCGTACGTGGCCAGCTTCACGGGCGCGGCGATCCGCTCGGCGTGCCAGGCCTCGACGGACTCCATGACCGCGGAGGCCCGCGCGGCGGGCAGGTCGACGCCCTTGCCCTGCGAGACCGACAGCGAACGGGAGTTGGGCCGACTGACCACGACGACCGGGATGCCGATGTGGTCGAGTCCGGTGACGTCCGCCACGCGGGTGATGCCCATCATGTCGAAGAGGGGGCTCACGCGGCGGACGGTGTCCTCCGGGGGGACACAGCGGTGGGTCCCACCCTTGAAGAGCTTGGGGACGGGGGCCGAGCCCGCGGCGAGCAGATCCCGCAGGGCGGCGTTGGCGTCGCTCACGCGGCGGCTCCGATCCGGGTTCCGGCGGCCGGCACCAGCCACAGCACGCCTGCGGCCAGCATCTCGTCGATCATGCCGCGCAGTTCCTTGGCGATCACCGCCCGGTCGTGGGTGTCGCGGTCGCCGCCCGGAGCGACCTGGGAGGCGAGCGCGCCCAGCAAGTCGTCGACCCGGCACGGTTCGGCGGGCCGGGCGAGCAACTGCAGCAACTGCCGCGGCGTGCGCACCCGTCCCGTGAACGACTCGGCGACGAAGCCCTCGCCGGTGGGCCGGAAGCGCGTGCTGCGCGGCCACTCCAGCCGGAACAGCAGCGGATCCCCGGGCGGCGGCAGGCACAGCTGCCAGGGGAACCGGTCGGTTCCGTAACGCTCGGCGTACAACATGGCGTACTCCTCGAAACTCGGCCACAGGTGCGCGGGGAACTGCCGGTGCACTGGGAAACGGGCCCGCAGGACGGCCTGGAAGTCGGCGATGAGCTGCTGTGCCCGTTGCGTGGACAGTCCCCCGGCCGATGTCCACGACCGCACCGACAGCGGGAAGTCGGCACCGGCCAGTTCCTCCGCGTCCATCTCGATGCCGAAGCGGTCCGCCTGCTCGAAGTAGTCGGTCCGCAGGTCGAGGCTGAAGCCGTGCACGTCGAAGCTGTGCCGGGGGTCGGCGAGCACGTCGGCGTGGTCGAGAAGGAAGGACAGCGTCTGCTGTGCGTCCTGCTCGGTCTCCTGGGGGAACCCCACCATGCTGAACAGGTGCAGGCAGATCCCGGCCTCGTGCACCGCGCGCAGGACCTGCGAGGCGACAGGCAGGCGGACGCCCTTGTCCATGTGGTCGAGCATGCGCTGGGAGCCCGACTCCAGGCCGAAGAACAGCTTGCGCACCCCCATGGCGGCCAGGCGTTCGCACGTGGCGGCGTCGAAGCCGGGCTCCAGCCGGGCGTAGCCGACCAGCGACACGTCCAGGTCCCGTTCGGCCAGGGCCTCGCCCAGTCTGAGGAGGAAGCGGGGGGACAGCGCCTCGTCGGTGATCTCGTAGTGCCGACAGCCGTGGCGTTCCGTCAGCCGGGCGATGTCCTCGGCCACGACGGCCGGGGGGCGCGTGCGGTAGGGCCGGGGGGCGACCCGGTTGATGTGCGGGATGTCGCAGAACCGGCACTTGTTGAAGTAGCAGCCCTTGCCGGTGAGGATCGGCAGGACCGGTACAGGCGTGAGATAGCGGTCCAGGGGAAGGCCTTCGAAGTCGGGGGTCGGCAGGGCCGCCACGTCCTCGGCCACCACCCGCCCCGCCACCGGGGCCCCGGAGGCGTCGAGCGCGACGGTGTTGGGCACACCGGCCAGGTCCCGGCCGTCCGCCAGGCGTTCCAGGACGCCCAGCAGGGCGGCCTCCCCTTCGTATGGCACCAGCGCGTCGCAGAACAGCGTGAAGAATCGGGGCCGCCGCAGGAGCGCCGACGCGAACTTCGCGTAGACGGTGCCACCGATCACGACGGTGTGGCCCGCGCTCTTGCACCGCCGCGCGAGCGTCAGACCCGGAATGACCTGCTGGTGGTTGAGGATGGAGATGCCGACCAGGTCCGGACGGGCGGCTTCCAGATCGGCGAGGATCCCGTGCGACCAGTGGTCCTCGAAGACGTTGACCGCAGGGTCGGCGGTCGCGCGATCCAGGTCCGGCAGCCGGGCCGGGTCGATGGCGTCGACCGCGTAGGTCACGGGCGCGATGTCCCAGTCCACACCGTGGGCGGCCCCCACCATGCGCAGTCCGTGGGACAGCGCCTCACGTGCTTCGGCGAGGGCCAGCGGATGATAGAAGGCCACAGGGTCGCGCAGCGTGTCGGCGGCTCCCGGGGCGAGTTCCAGCGTCCGTTCGGCCATGGCCAGGACCCGGTCGAGCCGGTCCCGCTCGTCGGCCGGGACCCGTCGGGACCGGCGGTCGCGACAGACCCCGGCCGCTCGCTCCAGCGCGGCGGGGCGCAGCAGCGCGTCGACCGCCTCCACATCGAGGTCCCGCTGGGTCACCTCGACGCCGTTGCGGCGCAGGCGGGACGTGAGAGACGGAAGGGCCAGGTGCGGGCTGCGGGGGTCGGCTGCTGGCGGGAACAGGAGTACTGCGTGCACGAGGGCGGTCTCCAGGGGCCGAACGACAGGGGGCAGGACGGTGGGAGCGGTGGCCCGGTCAGCGCGAGACCGTGCTCGGATTGACCCTGAACTTGGCCAGGCCCATCGTTCCCGGGCACATGACCGTCCCCGATGCCTTCCAGTTCACGTCCTCGGCCAGGTCGGCCCGCTGGAAGGGGCCCACGAACGACTGCGCCTGGGCCGCCTTGCCCGTGCCCATCCGGAAACCGTTGCCCGTGATCTCCTCGCCGCCGGCCACCTGCACCGCGTCGAGCAGATTCGTACAGAACTGCGCCATATCGGGCTCGGTCACCTTGCAGGCATCCAGCATCTCGTCGCGCAGGAAATAGAGCGACCCGTCCTCGCCGCGGATGATCGTGCCGCCTTCGTCGTTGCTCTTGTTGTCGGCCATTTCGTGTCCTTCCTGGTCGGCGGGTCCGTCTCGCGGACCCTCCACATGTGAACACCTCCAGGTATTCCACGGACACGGGTCCGTATTACGGGGCGATTCGGGTGAGAGGGCGACTCGGAGCCGACAGCCTGGCCCCGCGGCGCGGAATGAGGGTTCCCCCGGGGAGCCGTCCGTGGATACCCGGGGCGAAAGGGTCCGATGTGGGGTGGCGAGCATCGGCTCCGACAGTGACCAGGCCGAGGGCTTGGCCGACGCCCTCCACCCACGCGTGGATGGCGGTGTGCGGCATCGCTCGGTCAGCGAATGCGGAGCGAAGGCACACGGCGGGCGGTTGCGGGGTTCGACTACACGTTCTCGGTACCGAATCCGCTTCCTTTACTCCCCCGCTTTTCACGAAGTGGCGAGATTCCTTCCCATTCCCTGGAATGGCTGCCCACGCTGACGCCGTGTCTTTTTCCTCACACGGTATTCGTGTTGCAGGCGCATCCTTCCCCTATACGGCCGGGAGACGGTGGATACGACGCGGTCCAGAGAGGTCGGCCGGCAAGGCCAGTGCCTGCGGTTCCCCAGCTCACCGATACAACACGCTCTGGAAGGCGACCGTCGGAAAATTCGATCGGGGTGATTCGGCATTCAGGGGATGCGACTGTGAACGCCGATGTCCGGCGACCGCCGGCCTGAGCGTGAAGCGCGCGTCCCAGGTGGCCGTCCCGGCCGCCACCCGGGACGCCCGACCCCGCGGCTCAGCGGTCGCGCAGATAGATATAGAGGCTGGTGTTGGTCGTGCACGACAACGGCACCGTCCACCGCCTGGCAGTTGATAGCGTGATCGTCGTGACAGAACTGGAAGAGTTGGTCCTGAGCCCCGACGAACGGACCCGGGGGGTTCAAGTCGACAGCGTGATGTTCACGATGGACTGGACCGGTGAGGACTACCCGGGCCAGCTGGCTGCGTTCGTGGCTGGTCGAGTACGGGCCTTCGGGGCGGAGCCGACAGACGTCGACACCGATGTCGTCTACCAAGCGGCCGAGACCGACCCGACTCTGCGCCGCGGTGATTTGCCGGTCCGTCAGCTCGATCACCTGTCCGGTGTGCTGGCAGATCTCCGCTGCACGCTCATGGTGTGGGAGGACGGCACCGACACCTACGAGGTACTGGTCGCGTTCACCGATGAGCGTGAGCCGACCGGGTTGATGCACCAGGGCCTCCCGGTGCGGGCCTGGGGCTCGGAACCCGAAGAGACCCTGGTCAGCCTGGACTGCCCGAACTGCTCGCAGATGCTGGTCTGGGAATTGTCGGCGGACCAGACCCTGGCCGACGAGCGCTGCGATTGTGGAGCCGCGTTGTTCGACGCCACTGGCCGTCCGCTGCCCCACGTCACTCTCCACGACTGACCGCTCAGCGCCCTCCGACCCCGGCTCGTCCTCACCGACGCACTGCTCATCGAATGCAGCGCCCGCTGATCCGCACGAACCACGCCTGCCCGTCTTCACGTCACAGCGATCTACACCCAGCACTTCATGCTCGTCAGGTGCGGATCCCGCGCAGAGACGCCGGTGGTCAAGGCCGTGGCTCGGTCGTGGGGCCGGGCAGCAGGACAGCCACGGATGCCGACGATCATGGAGTTGCGACGCTCCGTGATCGCTGGGGAGACGTGCGTCTGCGCCGCCATCATGGCCGCCCGAACCTCTCCAGGGCCAACTCACGGCCCTGCTGCCCGAACGGCCGGAGTACCACCCGGACCATCCGCTGCGCTGCCACCGCCGACGAATCAGCGACCGGATCGTCTTCGACAAGATGCTGCACCTCCTGCGCTTCGGCTCCTCCCACCAGACGATCACCGGCACCACCTGCTCGGCCTCCACAGCCTCTTGGCCCGTCAGCGCCGATGCGCAGCTTGCGCGACTGGAAGACGGCTACCGGAACGCGCCGACGGCCGCCGCCCCTTCCATCAGGTTCTGCTTGTTGCCATGGGAAACCCCGCCGGAATCACCGTTGTTGATGAGTACGGTGCAGTACATGCAAACCACCACCGGGGCGGGTCAGGAACAGCGCGGACACGTCCTCCTCATCGCGGGTGACACCGCCATACGACGGCGCGCCGTGCAGGTCGAGCCCAGCGCCAACCTCGCAGCCCTGTCGATGGTGCCCGTGCCCGTGCTGCTCGCCAGCAACGTGCCCGCAGACACCACGTACCTCGACGGCGTCAAGGACCAGCAGGCCCTGCTGATGAAACTGCGCAGCGCCGCCGCCACGCCGGGCCCGCTGCTCGTCTACCTCTCCGGCCGCCTCACCCTCGCCCGCCGCGACCACCAGCTCTACCTCGCACTGACGCACACCACGGCATCCACCATCCGCTACACCGCACTGCCCTGGGAATGGCTGGGGACCGAGCTGCGCCACCGCCCCGCAGGACTGACGACCGTCCTGGTCGACCTCGCCGCGGACAAGCACGCATGGCCCCACCTACAGGAGCCCGGGGCGCTCGCCACTCCCCCGGCCGCCGAGGTCTACGGGGCCATCACCCCTCCCGGCTACGCCGGCAGCAACGGCGTGAGCATCTACACACGAGGGTTCGTCGAGCAACTGCGCCTCACCCCCGACCGGCCCACGAACGCCCGACTGCACGCGCAGACCGTCGGCTCCGTGGCGCTCCCACCCGGCGCCCTGGTCCTCCCGCACATCCCGGGGATCAGCCCCCCGCAGACCGAACCCCAGCATTCAAGGACGAACCTGCTGCTACTCGCAGACGACCAGCAGCAGGAGGAGCCGGGCGAGGCGATGCCCGGCCTCGACCGGCACCCGGCCCCGCCCGCGCCCGGCCCCCCACTCCTGTTCCCAAGCTCGCCACCGCAGCCTGCTGCGCTCAGCCCGCGCCCCGTGCCACAGTCGCCCGTACCTCAGCAGTCCCAGCCGGCCGCGCCCACGCCGCCGGCGCCCCGGCCCGGTCACGACGACATCGACCACCAGTGGCAGCGTGCGGAACCCGCTGCCCCGGTACGGGCTCCGCACCCGGCCCCCGTGGCGGCCTCGACTCCCGCAACGCGGCACGTTCCGGCGGCCCAGCAGCCGGTTGCGCCGCCCGAGACCGACCCGCGTCCGTACATCCACGCACTGGCCGAGCAGCACCGGTATCCCGAGGCGATGCAACTGGCCCAAGTGTGGGAGCAGCATGCCCTGATCACCTACGGTGTCACCTCTCCTCAGGCCATCCAGTGGACCGAGATCCGCGCGGACCTCGCGAAGATGCAGGGCAATTGGATACTGGCCACCCACTTGTGGATCGCTGCCTGCCGGACCCGCCTCGCCCACCAGTCGCCCGACGCCCCGCAGGTCATCGCCGCAGTGAAGAGCGCCCACTACTGCTGGACGCAGATCAGAGACCCGCGGCAGGCCCGCGAGTGCGGCCCCGAGCTGATCAGCCTGCTGCGCACCCTGCCGACGCTCGACCACCGACACCTGTCCGTGGCACGACAGCGCCTGGAGATCCTGCACAACAACTGACGCACGACTACGAGGGGGAAACGACGTCATGGCGTCGAACCGAACCTGGAGGACTTCTACGGGCGCGCCACACCCTTGAAGCCGGGCCCGAGGTCCCGCCGCCGACGGCATGGCACGGTGATCGACCGGGAGGTGAGTACGGCCACTACGGCTCGCGCGGACCGCGGGGTGAGCCCGGCGCCGACCTGTCCGAAGGGCAGGACTCATGCGTACGCGCCTGCCCCCGTGGGCACGGAGGGCATCGGCGAGCGCGGCAAGAGCGGCCCGTCTCCAGCTAGTGCCGCATCAGGCAACGTTCGCCCCGTCGCGACGCCCGGCACGCCCTCTCGCCGCACCGGCCGAAATCCCAAGTACATCCAGTACGAGGGCTTCCGGCCGGCACACCGAGAGCACGTACCGGACGCGCTCCTTGACGGGCAAACGTTGCCTGCCGCGGCACTAGTGCCGTGACCGGCAAGGTCTGCCCGGAAGGAGCGTCGTCCGGTGCTTCCCCAAGCTCTCAGCCTTGTTCGAGCAGGGGAGACCCCATTGATCGCAAGGCGGCCGAAAGCCCTCGGACGGGGTCTCCCCTGCTCGAACGAAGTCGAGAGCTCGGGGAAGGGCTACGTGGGCTCTCGGCCAACGCCGAAGGGGGTCCCCCTGGCCCTTAAGGCCTTGGGGAGTGCGTGCCGGACGGTGCGACGGGGCAAACGTTGCCGGTCACGGCACTAGACAAGCCTAGGGCGTGTTCCGAAGGTCCCGTCTGGCCCGCGACGCCTGGGACGGCGTGCTCTACCCGTCGCGGCGACGACGGAACATCGCGCGATACTCCCCCGGCCGCCGACCCGTGTGCCTGGCGAAGATGCCGCCGAACGCCCCGGGGTCGAGGTACCCGACATCGGCGGCAATGCTTGCGACGGTCTTGTCGGTCGTCTCCAGCAGGTGTCTGGCTCGACGCACCCGGACCGTCTGCAGATACGCGAGTGGCGTCTCGCCGGCTTCGTCGCCGAAGCGACGGAGCATGGTTCTCGTGCTCACGTGGAACTCCTGGGCGAGGGCGGACAGGTCATAGCGAGCACTGAGGTTCTGGTCGAGCCACCGCTTGACGCCGAGTGAGAACTCCCCGCCCGCAGTGGGTACGAGCCGCGTGTCGACATAGGGAGCCTGCGTGGAACGTGCGTCATCGACGAGCGCGATGCGCGCGGTACTGCGGGCGACGCGGGGGCCGTCGTGCTCGCGGACGAACTGCAGCGCGAAGTCGTACATGGCGCTGAAGGCCGCTGTGGTCGTCACCCCCCGGTCGGTCACGACCAACTTCTCCGGGCGGAGGCGTACGTCGACGTACCGGCGGGCGAACCGGTCCGCGAACAACCAGGACGTGGTCGCTTCTCGCCCTCCGAGCAGCCCGGCTTCAGCGAGCAGGAAGGCGCCCACGCAGATCGATACGACAGCGGTCCCGGAGGCCGCCTGCGAGCGAATCGATGCTACTTCCGGTCCCAGGTTCGCGAGTGTGGCGTCGAGATCGAGCATGGGCGAAAGCTCGAAACCCGGCACGATCAGGACGTCCACCGGGCGGACCGCCGAGACGTCGATGACCGCGCCACCGGACGCGGTCACCCGCCGCCGGGGTGAGACGACCGACGTCTCGTAGCCCGCCTGAACCGACCCGTGCGCCGCGGCGACGTGAGTGGCCATCGTCAGGAGGTCGGGAACTCCGAACACCTCCGACGCGAAGCAGCCGGGATAGGCCAGCACTCCGACTCGCAGCGGGCTCATGCTGCCGCCTCCAGCACCTTGGGAACGGGTGGCGATATTACCGGGATACGTGGCGATGCCGCCGCTTCTCAGAGAGGGCGGCCACTCGCGATCATCTCGGTCATGACAATCATGCGAGGGCAGAACGACCCCTTGGACGACTTCTCGCGAAGAGTCGTCAGCGTCGATGACATCGACAAGACCGTGTACGTTGCCGGGTCAGGACCGGCGGTCGTCCTCATGCCCGAGATGCCGGGTATCAGCCCCGACGTCGCCCGGTTCGCGCGTTGGGTGCGTGATGCCGGTTTCTCCGTGTACCTGCCCTCTCTCTTCGGCGTCGACGGTGCCTATCCGCTCGCCGAGGCACAGGAGACCGTCGTTCGACGCGCATGTGTCAGCGCCGAGTTCCGAGCGTTTGCCGGCGGGGGTACCAGCCCCGTCGTCACGTGGCTGCGCGGCCTCGCTCGCCTGGCGCACGCCGAGCGCGGCGGGCCCGGCGTCGGCGCCGTCGGTCTGTGTTTTACCGGCAACTTCGCCTTGACCATGGCACTCGAACCCGCTGTCATCGCACCGGTGGTGAACCATCCGTCGCTTCCGCTCGACGATGCCGGCGGCCTGGAGATCAGTGACGAAGACGCCGCCGCCGTGGCTGAACGCGTAGCGCGAGACGGATTGAAGGTTCTCGCCTACCGCTTCGACAACGACAGGTGGTGCACTGGCCAGCGGTTCGCGGCCTACCGAGCACTCCTCGGGGATGCATTCGACGGCCGCGTACTCGAGGCCGGGACGGCGAACACGAATCCGCCACCCTTCTTCCGCGATGTCGTCGGTTGCGCCCACAGTGTCGTCACGGCGCACCTCGTTGATCGGGACGGTCACCCCACCATGCAGGCCCGAAACGAAATCATCGCCTTCCTGACCGAGCGGCTCGGAACACGGCAGGAATGAGTCCCTGGCGCTCCGGCGCCCGGCGGGGCGCCGCCAACTCCCACATCCGACCGGGTCGGGCCGCGCCACCACCGACCTGGTGATCCCTCTCGGTCAGAGCACGAGGGCGTGTATCGAAAGTGCCTGGTGAGGATGACGGAGAGCCCATGTGTGATCCAGAATGATTGGATGGTCACGCTCGAGACTCCCCGTTTGATCCTGCGTCGCTGGCGCGAGGAAGACATTGCGCCCATGGCTGCCGTCAATGCCGACCCCGAGGTCATGCGGTGGATCCGTGACGGCAGCGTCCGTGACGAACAGCAGACCCGTGACGGAGTCCGGGCATGGGAGAGCGAGTGGGAGGCACAGGGCTTCGGCCTGTTCGCCGTGGAGATCCGGTCCACGGGCGAGCTGGCCGGGTTCACCGGCCTTTCGGTACCCGACTTCTTGCCGGAGGTACTGCCGGCGGTTGAGGTCGGCTGGCGGCTGGGACGTCCCCACTGGGGGCAGGGCTTGGCCACCGAGGCAGCCGCGGCCGCTGTACGGTTCGGGTTCGAAGAACGAGGGCTGGAGCGGATCGTCAGCATCACTCAAGTGGGCAACGACGCCTCCGAACGGATCATGACCAAACTGGGGATGCGTCCGGTCCGTGAGACCGTCAATCCCACCTGCGGTCGGCGAGTACGGGTGTTCGAGTTGTCGTCGGACCAGTACGTCACAACCACTCGTTGATGGCGACTACGAGGACGGTGGCCTCGTAGCGGACCGCGAGTTCGTCGTACCTGGTGGCCACGGCTCGATGGCTCTTGAGGCGATTGATGCCGCACTCGGCCGCGTGCCGGGCCTTGTGGTCCTCTGGGTCGAACTTCGGTGGCCGGCCACCGCTGACCCGCGCATCTTGCGGTTGCGGACCTGGTCGGCCTTGTCCGGAGTGGTGCAGCCGATACCGCGACGCCGCAGGTGGGCGCAGCCACGGGACACCGGTGCGGACCGGAACGGTATCCGTCGATCAACTGTCGCCGGGCCCACGTCAGCGGGCGGCCGGGCTTCTTGCCCCTCGGCAACAACGGCTCCAGCACCGTCCATTGCCCGTCCGTCAGGTCCCCACGTGCCACGAACCGAGATCGTCCCACGACCGAGATCTACTCTCGATACACGCCCTGGGACCGGGCTTGCAGGCGTACGGGGAGGGCTTTCAGGTACCAGTCGGCAGAGTTTGTTCCGCGTTCCAGGTGCTTCGGGTCGGTGGCGAGCTGCAGATCGGGGACACGGTTGAGCAACGCGGTCAGAGCCACGGCGGTCTCCTCCTGGGCGAGGTGCGCGCCCAGACAGCGGTGGGCGCCGTGCCCGAATCCGAGATGAGATTCCCTGCTGCGGCGGGCGGCCGAAGTCAAGACGATCGGGGTCGGTGAAGACGGCCGGGTCGCGGTTGGCCGCGGAAACGATCGGGAGGATGGCTTCCCCGGTGCGCACGGAGGTGCTGCCGACAGTTGATCGGCCAGGTCCAGCGGTTCTCCGCCGGTCCCGGTGGTGCCGTGGTCCCGCACAGCCACTTCGGAGCCTCCAACGCCGTGATCGTTCAGTGACGGCATCATGTGCAGAGACTGTCCTCCGCATCCCTCAGGGCGCCAATCCCTCCGAACGAACGTAATTGCCGTAAGCGCGCCGCCGTCAGTGCCATGGCCTCGGCCGATGGGTGACCGGGCAGCGGCACGGGGGGAGCAGCCGGAGCAGCCGGTGTCCGCTGACGCCGACGTTCACTCCCCCGCCGTGCCGCGGCGCTGCCGGACCGCTCCATGCCCCCGGGCCGGGGGCGGTCGGCGCTCCTCGCCGGCCTTGAGGACCCACTGCGCGGATCGGGAACGGCCGCTCCGCGCCCCGCCTCCTACCGAGCCGAAAGCCCATCGGCTCCGTCGGCCGGCCTCGGATCCGGAGCCGGGTCCTGCTCCGCGGGCGCGGTTGCGCATCATGCGCCGGTCGAAGCACTCATGGGCGAGCGGATCCGGTGAGGTCGGTGGGCGAGCTGGAGCCGTCCGGTGCCCGGGTTCCCCTGAGTGGCCGCCACTGCGTTCGCTTTCGGGTGACTCGCTCGCCGGTTGCTGCCCGTGCCCCGTCGACCGTGCCCCAGCATCGCAACCGTCCGGACCCGTCCAGACCGGGACGGGCCGGGCGTTGGGAGATCGTTGTGCGCATCCTGCTCGTGGCGAGCGTGTTCAACAGCCTCACTCAGCGTATTCATGCCGAGTTGAGGGACCGCGGCCATACCGTAGCGGTGGAAATCGCGTTGCCGGACGATTCGGTGCGTGACGCGTCGTTGCGGCAGGCCGTGCGGGATTTCGCGCCGGACCTCGTTGTGGCCCCCATGCTGAAGACCGCCATCCCGCAGGACGTGTGGGCGGCGCGCACCTGCCTCGTCGTCCATCCCGGCCCACCGGGCGACCGCGGGCCCTCGTCTCTCGACTGGGCCATTCAAGAGGGCGCGGACACCTGGGGGGTGACCGTCCTGCAGGCCGAAGAGGAGATGGACGCCGGGGCCATCTGGGCGTCGGCCACCTTTCCGGTGCCCCCGGTGGGCAAGAGCGATCTGTACCGCAACGAAGTCTCGGACGCCGCGTCGCGGGCCGTGCACCTCGCCGTCGAACGCTTCTCCTCCGGTGCGTACGTTCCTTGTCCGCAGAGCGGCGCAGGCGCGGAGTTGCTCATCCGTACGCGCCCGTACCTGCGTCAGGAGCATCGGCGCATCGACTGGGCATCCGACTCCACGGAAACGGTTCTTCGCAAGCTGCGTGCCGCCGACTCCTCCCCCGGCGTACGTGACGAGTTGCTGGGGGGCGAGTGGTTTCTGCACGGGGGACATCCGGAGCCCGAACTACGCGGGAATCCGGGCGAGTTGGTGGCCGTACGGGCGGGGGCGGTCTGCCGGGCGACGGCCGACGGCGCGGTGTGGATCCCCGAGCTCCGGGCCTGCCGCCGGCCGGATGGTCCCGCCACGTTCAAACTGCCCGCGACGACGGCACTCGGCGGGCGTCTGCCCGCGCTTCCGCGACATCCCGCGCCGCCGCACGATCAGGAGCACCCAATCGGCTGGAGCGACATCAGCTATCGCGAGGAGGGACAGGCCGGTTTCCTCGCGTTCTCCTTCCCTGGCGGCGCGATGAGCACCACACAGTGCCGACGCCTGCTCGACGCCTACCGGATGGCGTGCCGACGGCCCACCTCGGTGCTGGTGCTCGGGGGTGGCCGGGACTTCTTCTCCAACGGCATCCACCTCAATGTCATCGAGGCCGCCGCCGATCCCGGCGAGGAGTCCTGGGCCAACATCAATGCCATGAACGACCTCGTGGAGGCAGTTCTCACCACGAACGACCGGCTGGTGGTCTCCGCCGTGGCCGGCAACGCCGCCGCAGGCGGGGTGATGCTCGCCCTCGCCGCCGACGAGGTCTGGTGCAGGCAGGCGACGGTGCTGAACCCGCACTACCGCCTCATGGGGCTGTACGGATCCGAGTACTGGACGTACACACTGCCGCGCCGGGTGGGGGCCGCTGTCGCGGAGCGCCTCACGGGAACTGCGCTGCCGGTGAGCGCCGAGGCCGCAGTGCGGCTCGGCCTGGTCGACCGGACGGTCGACTGCGATGCGCAGTCGTTCTCGGACGAAGTCGCCCGGCTGGCGGCCCAGTTCGCCGCGTCACCCGCGACTCGGTTGCGTATCGCCGCCAAGAAGGCCGAACGGGACAGGGACGAAGCCCACAAGCCTCTGGCCGCCTACCGGGCGGAGGAGCTGACCGTGATGCGGCGGATCTTCTTCGATCCGCGATCGTCGTACCACGCTCTGCGGCGTGCGTTCGTGCGCAAGGATCCCCCTGCGGGCCGACCGCCGCACCTCTCCCCGTCCTCGGCCACCGGATCCACAGGGAAGTGGCGCGGCCCGGACACCGGCGTCGCCGCCCCGGAGGCGAACCGTGCCGCACTCCCGCCGAGCACTTGCCACCAAGAACCGTGAATTCGGAAGCCTCAGGAGCGAGCTCGTACGCCAGTTCCGAACACACGCCGCCACGGCCGCACGGCTTGATCGTATCCGCGGCCGTGCTGGAGCCCGCTGCGAACGCGGACAGTTCGTCGACTGGCCGGAGCTCGCCGCCGCCCGAGGGCGTGACCCGGCCGGCCCGTACTGCCGAAGCGGGGCCGGCCGGGGTACGGCGGTGTCAGCTGGAGCTCTCCGTGGGGGCGAAGAGGCCGTTCAGAGCGGCCCATTGCAGGAGCATGGTGGTCTTGCCGTCGGCGATGCGTCCGTCGCGGACCATGGAGAGGGCTTCGGAGAAGGGTAGTTCGAGTACCTCGATGTCCTCGCCGTCCTCCTCCAGCCCGCCGCCGCTTCCGGTACGGTCGGCCGACGTGTAGGGGGCCGCATAGAAGTGCAGGCGCTCGGTGACCGAGCCGGGACTCATGTAGGCGTCCAGGATGTGAGTGAGCGGGCCGAGTGCGACCCCGAGCTCCTCGGCGGCCTCGCGCCGGACGGCGGCGAGCGGGGCGTCGCCGTCGAGCAGCCCGGCCGCCGCCTCGATGAGCATGCCGTCCGGATGGTCGTTGACGTAGGCCGGGTAGCGGAACTGACGGGTGAGCAGCACGCAGCCGCGATCGGCGTCATACGGCAGGACGACCGCGCCGTTGCCTCGGTCGTACGTCTCGCGCTGCTGGGTCTCCCAGCGCCCGTCGCGGCGCCGGTAGTCGAAGGTGGTGCGGCGCAGCACGTGCCAGCCCCGGGAGGTGAGCTCCACGTCGCGGATGACGATGTCGGGGTTGCGGTCCAGGTCGCGTCCTGCACGGTCGAGACCGGTGCGGCCGCGGTGGTCAGGGGTGTCGATGCCGGGGCGGGGCGTCGGACCGGTCACGCGGTCTCCTTCAGGGTGTGGCGAGGGATCTCGTTCACGTGGTGATGGATGGGCAGGCCACGACGGCGGGCGGTGGCAATGTCCTGTTCCGCTCCGATGGAGTCGCCAGGAGGCCGGAGCGCGGCGTCGCAGTGGGCCGACAGGCGCTCGGAAGCCGGGTGGAGAACCTGATCACGGAGGGGATCGGTGGGACCCGCACCCGCCGAGCGCAGGACGGGCGGGGCGATCCACTCGCCGCGCACGGGTACGTGTCCGGCGGCGAACACCGGATCCGCCGCCGCTTCGAGACGGGCGACGCTCGCGGCCATGGCCCGCGGTTTGCCGTCGACGCCTGAGCGGTACGGCCCGGCGATGAGGATGAGCGTCGGTCTGTCGGTCATGGCGCGCTACAGTACACGCAGAAACATGCAAGAACCGGAAGGAGTAAGAATGTTGGCGGCCGAACGACGGGACCATCTGCTGGATCTGCTCGCCCGCGAGGGAAAGATCGTCGCCAAGGCCGTCGCCGCGGACCTGGGCATCTCCGAGGACAGCGTGCGGCGTGACCTGCGCGACCTCGCCGCCGAGGGGCTCTGCCAGCGGGTCTACGGCGGTGCGCTGCCTGTTTCTCCAGCCGTGGCGGACTATGCCGCCCGGCAAGCCGTCACTCCTGGCGGCAAGCGAAAGGTCGCAGCAGCGGCAGCGGCGCTGGTACGGCCGGGCAGTGCCCTGATCCTGGATGGCGGCACCACGGCCCTGGCCGTAGCCCACGCCCTTCCGCCGGACCTGGACTGCACCGTGATCACCCACAGCCCGACCATCGCGACCGCGCTGCTCGACCATCCGCGGGCCGAGGTCTTCCTCCTCGGTGGCCGCATCTTCAAACACTCCGCGGTCGCCTGTGGCGCGACCGCGGTGGAGGCCACCCAGAACATCTCCGCCGACCTCTGTCTGCTCGGTGTCACCGGCGTCCACCCGGAGGCGGGGCTGACCACCGGCGATACCGAGGAGGCCGCAATGAAGCGCGCCCTGGCCGCACGTGCCGCGGACACCTACATCCTCGCCTCGTCCGAGAAGATCGGTACCGCCTCCCGGTTCCGTGTCCTGCCCTGGGAGGAGACCAGCGGACTGATCACCGACGCCGACCCCCGCCACGCAGTCGTCAGGCAGCTCACGGCGCGCGGCGTGGAGGTCCTGACAGCCGGCTGAAAGCCACGCGCCGGCCACGGGCTCGCGGGCGGGCCGACGCACCCGCCCGCCATCGCGGGCAGGTCGTCGTGCCGGACGCCGTAGAGCCAGTCCGGCAGGTGCTCGCCCCGACGGGTCATGAGCATCGACAGCAACCGCTGCTCGGCCGCACCTGATCGGTCTTCAGGCAGGTCAGGGCGCCTCCTCGTGGCTCTTGCCGTCAGGTGGTCCGGCGGGAGCGGGCCAGTGCCAGGGCACCGAGGGCCGTGCCGATCAGCCCCAGCACCAGCGCCGAGGCGCCACCGACCACTCCGTTGCCGGTACCGGGACCACCATCGGCGACGGCCAGGTTCAGCGCGCCGACGACCACGCCGGCCGACCCGGCCAGGGCCACGATGGCCCTGCTTCTCCTGTCGCCGGTGCCGACACGGTCGGCCGAGCGGCCCAGGGCCAGCGCACCGATGGCCACGCCGACCAGCGCCACGAGCGCGGCCGTGGTGCCGACGAGGCGTTCGGCGGTCAGGCTGTAGGCATCGACGGCGGCGGACTGGGCCGGTACGCGAGGCCGAGCGCACCCGGGAGGAGACCGCGCGGCGCCGCGCCGACGAGGAACGGCTCCGTATCGCTCGGGAACTGCACGACTCGCTCACCCACCAGATCTCGGTCATCAAGGTGCAGGCGGAAGTCGCCGTGCACGTGGCCCGCAGGCGGGGTGAGGAGGTGCCGCCCTCCCTGTTGGCGATCCAGGAGGCCGGGCGCGAGGCAAGCCGTGAACTGCGCGCGACGCTGGAGGCGTTGCGCGACGACGACACGGCCCCTCCCCGCGGACTCGACGACGTCCCAGCACTGGTGGAGTGGGCCCGTACATTCGGCCTGGACGCGACGCTGACGATCGAGGGGCAGCGAGACCACGTGCCGGCCACTGTGGACCGGACCGTCTACCGGATCGTCCAGGAGTCGCTCACCAACGTCGCCCGGCACGCGGACGCGGCCACGGCGTCGGTCCGGATCGACTGCCGTCAGGACGCCCTCGCGATACGCATCGACGACGACGGCGGGGCGATGCCGGACACCGCCCCGGTACCGGGCCTCGGGCTGCTCGGCATGCGCGAGCGCGAGTCGGGTGGTGGGGCGCAACCGCCGACGAGGGGTATCCGCGGGTGACGAGGCAGGGGAGGCAGACCGGAATCCGAACCCTGGCACCGGCTTCGCCCGCCCTTCTCCGAAGGAGCCGGTTCCACGTGGCCGACGCGTCGCGAATCGGGCGGCAGAGGGTGGCCGACCGGTGTTCAAATGACGGGAGAACAGGGCAGGTTGGCTATCCTGCGGGCATGCGGTGGGGCATGCGGGATCCGGTGCCGCGGGTCCCTCCCGGACGGTTCTGGCGTGCGGCGTGGCCGCCTCGCGGGAGCGCGTACTCGTACGCCCGCGGAGCGCGGCCGTGAGCCCAACCGTGGCCGCCACCGTCGCCGCCGTGGTGGCGTTCGTCGTTCTGCATGCCCTCGCGCTGCGGCGTACCGCCGGGCTCGCCGTCGCGGGATCGGCCGTCGCCGTCGTGGCGGCCGCCACGACGGGCGCCGCTGCCGGACTGCGCCCGTGGAACGTCATGGGCACGGCCTTGGTCGCGGCCGGCGCCGCGGCCGTGGCCTGGGTGCTGGGCAGGTCCCAGCGGCGGCGCCGGGCCGAACGCGCCGCCCTGGCCGCGTACCGCGCCCGCGCGGCGGCCATTCCGCGGTTCGCCGCGCTCGCCGAGCGGGACCGGCTGCCGTCGAACTGCACGACGTGGCAGCGCACCGGCTCACCGCCATCGTCGTCTCCGCCGCGGCGGCCCACCGGCTCACCGACCCGGACCTGATCGCCGATGCCCTCCGGCACGCGGCGGACGCGGGCCGGAAGGCCGTGGCGGAGCTGGACCGCCTGGCGGGCGCGGGCGAAGGCGCCGCGCACGTCTCACTCGCCGACATCGCCGAGCTGGCCGCCGAGTGGGGCGCCGAGTTGCATTGCTGCACCGCCGACACCGTGCCGGCCGTCCCCGCCGCGACGTGCGCGGTCGCGTACCGCGTGGTCCGCGAGGCGCTGACCAACACGGCCCGCTACGCCCGCGGCGCGGCCGTACGCGTCGCCCTCGACAGCCGCCCCGGACTCATCACGGTCACCGTGACGGACGACGGCGGCACCGCCGCGGAGCCGGACCTCGGCACCGGCCGCGGCCTGGCCGGACTGCGCGGCACCGTCGGCGCGGCCGGCGGCACGCTCTCCTACGGACCGACGTCCGGCGGCTGGGCCGTCCACGCCGAACTCCCCTGGCCCGGAGATCCGTCGTCCGGGCCGATGCCCGGCGGACCGCGAGGCGTGGCTCCCGCCTGGCTCGGGACGACGGCAGAGAGCGCACGCCGTCGGGTCCGGCGGTCCCGTCCCGCCGCGGTGCCCGGACGCCCGCTGCCCGTCTCCCGACGACCGGTCCCGGCTCCCGGCGCCACGCCGGGCACGGGCTTTCCGCCGTGCGACCCGGAACAGGACGTGGCGCCCGCGTCCAGCAGTGTGCGGGCCCCCAACGGTGCGGCGCCCGCGCGCCGTTGGCTTCTGGCTCGCCGCGCCGGGACTCGCAGCCCACGCCGGGCGGCGTACGCGTGCTTCACCGGCCGGTTTCGGCGGCGCGCCCGGGCACGGGTGAGCCCTGCCGGGGGGCTCGGCCTCCGCTTTCGGATCCGGCCTCGTCCTGTCGAGCCGGCGGGCCCACGCCGCCACCCGCTCTGGCGCGGGCCCACTTCCCTCGACTGGGCCCTGGTCGTGCTCGCCGTCGCGCTCTCGCTCGGCGTGGGCCTGCTCTCCGAGGACGTGCCCGACCCGTTCCACGGCAAGCTGTCCGGCCTCGCCTTCGTCCTGCTGTCCGCCCTGCACGCCGTACCGCTGGGCCGGCGGTCGCGCGCCCCCGGGGCGGGGCTGATCGCGGTGCTGTCGGCGCTGGTGCTGTGGTGGGGCTGCGACCAGGCCGGCTGGACGCGACCGCCGGTCAGCGACATCTTCCTCGTGTACTGGTGGGTCGAACTGACCTTCGCGTACAGCGCGGGCGCGTATCTGCCGGTACGCCGCGGCGCCCTCGCTCCCGTCGCGGTCGCCGCGATCGGCGGGTTGGCACTCGCCGGCGGCAGCGGCATCACCGGCAGCCGGGCGGCGGCCTGGGCAGCGCTGACCGCCCTGCTCGCTGTCCCCGCCTTCGCGCTGTGGGGACTGGGGGTGCACACGGCCCTGCGGCGTGAGCGCCGCAGGGCCGCCGCAGCCCGGAGCCGGGAACTACTCGAACGGGACGCCGCCGACGCCGTACGCAACCAGCGCCGCGTGATCGCCGCGGGCCTGCTGCGCACCGCGCACCGGCACGCGTGCGACGTGGTGGCTGCCGCCGACGCCGGGCGGCTCGACACCGTCCTCGCCGAAGCACGAGCCGGCCTCGCCACGCTCAGGGAACTGCTCGCGGAGCTGCGCGGCGAGGGCGAGGCCGGTAAGGGGTATGGCGGCGCCGACGGCCGCGCCGGCGTCGCCGTGCCGCCGCCCACGCTTGCCGGCATCTCCGCGCTGGCCACCTGCTACGGCGCCACCGTCAGCTACCGGGGATCGCGCGCTGCCGAGCCCGTCGTCGTGGGCGTGGCCGCATACCGCGTCGCGGCGATGCTGCTGGCCGAGGGGGTCACGCTGACTGTGCTGCGCGGCGCCGCGGGTGTCGAGGTGTCGGGACCGCTGCCTGCCGTGCCCGGCACGCGACGACACGTCCAGGCGGTGGCCGACGCCATGGGCGGTACGCTCACCCTGACCGACGACGCGGTACGCGTGTGGCTGCCGGAGGTGTTCCCATCACGATCAGGGTGACCGTCGCCGACGACCAGGCCGTCGTACGCGCCGGAATCGTGGCGATCCTCGACGCCGAACCCGGTCTGTCCGTCGTCGGACAGGCGGCCGACGGCGAGTCCGCCGTCGCGCGCGTGCTCGAACTGCGGCCGGACGTCGCCCTGATGGACATCAGGATGCCGGGCGTCGGCGGGCTGGCCGCCACCGCCCGAATCACCGCGGACGCACCCGGCACGCGCGTCGTCGTCCTGACCACCTTCGACCTCGACGAGTACCTGTTCGCCGCGCTGCGGGCCGGGGCCGTCGGCTTCCTGCTCAAGGACGCCGAGCCGGAGCGGGTGGTCGACGCGGTGCACGTCGCCGCCCGCGGCGCCGCGCTGCTCGACCCCGTGGTGACCCGACGGCTGATCGAGCGGTATGCCACCGGTGATTTCCCTGCCGACGCCGCCCGGCTGCGGCAGCTCACCCCGCGCGAGACCGAGGTCCTGCGGCACGTGGCCCGCGGGCTGGCCAACGCCGAGATCGCTGCCGAACTCGGCATCAGCCCGGCCACCGTCAAGGACCACGTCGCGGTGGTCCTCGCCAAACTACGCGTCCGCGACCGTGTCCAGGCGACGATCGCCGCGTACGAGACCGGTCTCGTACGCCCCGGGGTCCGCTGAAGCACCGGCCGGGGGCACCGACGGTCGGCCCGTGCCGAACCGGCCGTGCCGGGCGCGGCACATCACACAGCGGCCGTCACGCACCGCGGTGTCCGCCGGAACGTACGGGCCGGGTGGCGGCCCGCGCCCGCACCAACACAGAGTGCCGACACCCCGGACTCCTGGGCCGGACCCTGAGGAACCTCCGGGTCTCGGCGGGTCCGGCCGCCCTTCCCGAGGGGTGGTGACCCCCGCCGTGCGGCGGGGGTCACCACCCCCTCCACCAGCGGATCTCGCGGCCGGACGGTCGTCCGGCGGCCTGACGACCGGGCCCCGCACCCGCACCTAGCCTCGCGGTCATGGCACTCAGGATTCCTCCGCTCGGTCAGTCCCCGCTCGTCCGCCGCATATGCGGCGGCCTTCTGCTCGCCGTCACCGTGGCGCTGGCACCGGCCGCCGCGGCGGCCGGCTTCGTCGTGGCGGCGTTCGCGACCGCGAGCGTCCCGCTGCTCGCGGCCACAGGTCTCGCCGTCGCCGCGGTGGTCGCCGCGCTGCTCGGCGGCGCGGCGTTGAGCCTGCTCGGCAAGGGCGGCCTGCGGGCCACGGCCGCCCTCACGGGCATCCTGCTCCTCGGCGTCACGGGCCTGGCCGCGGCCACGGTCTTCCGCCCGATGCCGACCCCGGCCGCGGGCCGGGTCCCGTCCGACGTCCGCTTCTGGAACCTGCCTACCGGCTCCCGTATCGCGTACGTCCACGCGCGCGCCGTCGGCACGCCCCGGCCGACCCCCGTCATCTTCCTGCACGGCGGCCCCGGCACCCCGGCGGAGGGCATCCCCACCGGCGGGCGGGAACTGGCCGCGGACGGTTTCGAGGTCTACTCCTACGACCAGGTCGGCGCGGGCCGTTCCACCCGGCTCTCCGACGTCACCGGCTACACCGTCGCCCGCCAGGTCGCCGATCTCGATGCGATCCGCCGACTCCTCGGTGCGGACCGGATCGTCCTCGTCGGCCAGTCGTGGGGCGGCTCCCTGGCCGCCCAGTACCTGCGGGCGCACGCCCCGCACGTGGCGAAGGCTGTCTTCACGTCGCCGGGCGCCCTATGGGGCCGGGAGTATCCCGGGTCCAAGGCCGGTGAGCCCTGGGACGACCTGACACCGGCCCAGCGCTCCCGGCGCGACGACCTGGACAGCAGGCCCCGCCTGATCACCGCGAGCCTGCTTCTCGGCGTCAACCCGCGCGCCGCGCACGCCCTGGCCGGCGACCGCGAACTCGACCACTGGATGCACGAGTTGGCTCTTCTCGGCAAGAACACCACGTCCTGTGTGGGCGCGGCGCCCACCGAGGCGCACAACAACCCGCAAGGCTTCTACAGCAACCAGATGACCGTCAAGGACTTCGAACAGCTCCCCGACCCGCGTCCCGTGCTGCGCGGGGTGCACGTTCCGTCGCTGATCCTGCGCGGTCAATGCGACTTCGTCAAACCCGAGGTCACCCAGGAGTACCGCCGGACCCTGCCGGACTCCCGGCTGGTCCGTGTCCGGGGTGCGGGGCACGCCATCGCGCATGCGCAGCCACGCCTGTACACCGCGCTCCTGCGGGCCTTCCTGCTGGACAAGCCCCTCCCCGCCCCGGAGGCGCCCGGATCCGGAGTCCCCGGGGCCGGGCACGCGTCGCCCACCGGTCCGTAGTCCCGGCCGTCGTCGGCCCAGGTGTTCCGTCCTGGGAGGTTGTGGACGGGTGTTGCAGGTCTCGGCCGAGGGACCTTGACGGAACGCGAGGAGGCTCATCCGCCGCTCAACTGTCCGGAAGGCTTGTCATCGCGCTCCTGTCCGCCCCTCTCCAGAGAATCACGCGCCTGCCTCGGACCGGCTGCCGTCCAGGAGACGGCCGCGGTCGGTGTCGCGCTCGGCCCCGGGGCGATTCCGGTAGACGGGTGCGGGGGTGAGGCAGGGGACGGCGCCTGGCCCTCCCCCGCGCTCCTCCGCGTCAGCCCTTCGGGTCTGTGAGGTAGGCGTCGATGACCCGCATCGCCTCCTCCGTCCCGCCTCTGCGGTACAGCCAGTGACCCACGACGTCCATCGTGAACAGGGTCGCCTTCGGGAAGGAGCGTGCCATGCGGCGCGCACCGGGCAGAGGGGTCGCCAGATCATGGGTGGCATTGACCACGAGGACGGGCGGGAGGGGACCCTCCGCCTGGGCGGGGCGGGGCTTGGGCAGCATGGTCCAGCCCTGGCAGCCGAGAATGATGTCCAGCGCCTGGGAGTTGTAACGGACGTGCGGGGCGGCCTTGGCAGCCCGTTTGAGGATGTCCCGGTACTCGGCGTAGTCGCGGATCCGGAAGTCGTAGTCGCGACACAGCACGAGCCGCGAGGCGATGACGGTGACCTTGGGGATCCACTGGACCTCGCCCTTGCCGGTGTACAGGGCGGCCAGTTGCTTCACCGTTTCCTCCCGGCCCCCTTTGCCGACGGCGAAGGTCAGGAAGTCGGCAAGCCTGTCGGCGTCGACCTTGGTGCGCGTCGGTCCGTTCGGGCCCGGCTCGCGGAGCGTGCCCGCGTCGGCGCGGGCGAACAGCTCGTCGGTGACGGCGATCAGGTCCTTGCCGTTGAGTGCGCAGGACGGGTCCTTCTCGCACCAGGCCGCGAGCCGTTTCAGGGTGTCGTCGACGGTGACGCTGGCGTCGGTGAGGTAGCGCTCGGCGTCCGGCCGGTCCGGGTCCATCGCGCTGTCGAGGGCCAGCGCGCGGAGCCTGCCGGGGAACAGGCGTGCGTAGCGCTCGCCGAGGGAGGTGCCGTAGGAGTGGCCGATGAAACTGATCCGGCTTTCGCCGAGGGCGGCGCGGATCGCGTCCATGTCGCGGGCCACGCTCTCCGTGTCCATGTGGGCGGCAAGCGGCCCCGTCCGCTGCAGGCAGCTGTCCGCCAGGCGGCCGTTCAGGGTGCGCAGCCGCTCGAACTCGGCCGCGTCGCGGGGGCGGGCCGGGATCGATTCGGTGATCGTCTCGTCGCAGACGGCACTCCGGCTGCGGCCGATGCCACGTGGGTCAAAACCGATCATGTCGAAGCGCCGGAGCATGTCCGGGGAATAGCCGCTGACGGGGTCGTCCGCGTACAGCGCGTCATCGGCCCCGGGCGTCCCGGGGCCGCCCGGGTTCGACATCAGGACGCCGATCCGCCGCGCGGGGTCGGTGGCCCGGTAGCGGGCGACGAAGATGCCGGTCTTCGGGCCCTGCGGCTTCGACCAGTCCAGCGGAACCTTCACCGTCGCGCACTGCGCCCGCGGGCTGGGGTCGGGGTAGGGCGGTTCGGCCGCGGGACAGGCGCCCCAACTGATCGGCGGGACAGAGGTGGTGGCGCCGGACGGCTCCTGGGCGACCGCCGTGCCGGGGACGGTCATAGCGGTGGCGGCGAAGGAGGAGGCGGACAGCGCGAGGAGAAGGAGTGCGGAGAGAGCTCGCCGTCTCGGTGGAGAGGGTGGTATCGAGGCCGGGTTCGGAATCGGGTTCACATACAGGCTCGTGTTCACGCACGTGACTGTTCCGGTCGCGTATGACGGTGCCTCCATGAGCACATGGTGGGAACGTAACAAGGGACCCGGCGTCTACGTGCCCGCATCCCCGCACGCCCCCCCGTGCTCCGGCACGTCCATCTGTCGGGATCCGGTCCCGTGGACGAGACGATGGAGCCCATCGAGGTCAGCGCCGGGGCCGGGCGGGCGAGTTCCGCGAACAGCTCGGCGTGACACCGCCGGCGAGCGATCCAAAATCATGTGCAACCTGCGCCGAGTCGTGCTGGGATCATTCGTCATGGATGTTCATTTTCTCAATGACGCGGACTTGATGGACAGGATGGAGCGGAATCTGGCGGAACATGCTTGTCACCTGCATCGGAGCATGAGCGGTGCGACCGTTGCAGAGACCGATGACCTCCTGGTCGCCGACAGCAGCCTGGACGACGACACTTTCAACATCGTTGCCGCGGCCCGCTTCACCACCACCACCGCTGCGGCACGTATCACCGAGACCGCCCGAACGCTGGCTCGCACCGGCCGCCGCTTCTCCTGGTGGGTGGGGCCCGCCTCGACGCCACCGGACCTCACCGCCCGCCTGACAGCGGCTGGTCTGCCGGCATCCGAACGCGAGACGGCGATGTGGGCCGAGCTGGACGACACCCTGCCGCTGCCCGCCGCCCCAGGACTGGACATCCGGACGGTGGCCACGCCCGAACAGCTCGCCGACTACGCCTCGGTTCTCGCCGCGAACTGGACCCCGCCCTCCGACACCGTCCGCCGCTTCTTCGCCCAGGCAGCCCCGCAGGCCCTGGCCGCGCACTGTCCGGCCCGTTACCTGGTCGGCTACGTGGACGGCCGTCCGGTCTGCTCGGCCGAAGTGTTTCATCACGCGGGGGTTGCCGGGATCTACAACATCTGCACCCTGGCCGCCCACCGCCGACGCGGCTACGGCGGTGCCATCACGCTCGCCGCACTCCACACGGCCCGCGACCGGGATCACCACATCGCGGTCCTGCAGGCGTCCACCGACGGCGAGCCCGTCTACCGCCGCCTGGGGTTCCGCTCCTGCGGCCAGTTCACCGAACACACCATCAACCCCTGAACACCCCGAACTCCACAAGGCGTTCTGCCCACTTCCATAACGATCCTCGTCGCGACCATTCGTTGATGGCCGTGACGAGAACGGTCGCCTCTTAGCGGACCGCGAGCTTGTCCTGCCTCGTGGCAATCGCCGGGTGCCTCCGACCCTCCGCCTCGCGACGCACCGCACCGGACGCCGCGGGCCCCGCCCTTCGGGCGGACGACGCTACTTTCGATTTCGAAGCGCGCCCTGGTCGGACAAGGTGAGAACCACCTCATCAATCTCCTCGCTGCGAGCGTCCGCGAAGCCTCGCTCGTTGCGGGTCAGCACGAATCCGCACTTCTCCAGGACACGAATGGAGCCGCCGTTGTCCGCAGCCGCACGGGCATGCAGCGGGCGCTCCGGTAGGACGCCGAGCAGCTCTCGCAACGCGCCGGTCGCCGCTCCACAGCCCCAGTACTCACGCCCGATCCAGTACGTGACCTCGCGCTCCTCTGGCGGGCCGAACACCGCGACATGGCCGACGACCTCCCCGGCCTCGCCGACGGCAGTGCGCACGACGACCCCCGGATCGTGGCGAAGCCGCGCCCAGTGCGCATCGAACCAGGCACGGTCCGACGGATCCTCGGCAGTGAACGCCGCCATCCGCAATCCCTCAGGATCGTTCATCTGAGCGAAGAAGATCGCCAGGTCGCCGTCCTGCACTTCCCGCAACGTGACGTCCATCAGAACCCCCATTTCGGATCAGCGGCGACGAGCGTGCCATTCGGGGGCCAGAATCGCCCAGAGCTCCTTGTCGTGGCGGGTGCCGCCGTACGGCCAGTACTCGCGCCGCACGCCCTCGCGTGTCATGCCGAGCCGCTCGGCCACAGCGGAGCTGCGCTCGTTGTCAGCTCGGCAGTGCCACTCGGCGCGGTGTACTCCCCGGGAGGTGAACGCCCACTCCAGCAAAGTGCGGCATGCCTCTGTGATCAGGCCTTGCCCCTCGGCGGAGGGTTCCAGCCAGCAACCGATCTCGCACGAACCGACGGCGGCGTCGAAGTTCACGAACATCACGCCGCCGACCAGCGTGCCGTCGAGCCAGATGCCGTAGAGGCGGGCGCCGTCCGCGGCCTGGCGCTCGGCATACCGGCGCAAGGTGGCCCGCGCACCGTCGAGATCGTCGGTGACGAACGCCTCCCCGACCCACGGCCGGATGTGTTCGCGGGCCCGGTCCATGTGGGCGGCGAACTCCTCGGCGTGCCATATCTCGAGCGGGCGGAGACAGGCGTTGTCCCGCAGCGGGAGGGAGAACATGATGACCCCATTCACACAACAAGCGTTATGGCTATGTACGGTAGCAGCATGCCACGTACCAAGGGTGACCACGAAGCCCGTCGGCGCGACGTCTCCGAGGCAGTCTGGCGGGTGCTGGCCGCGCACGGCTTCGGCGGGCTGACCATGCGCGCCGTCGCCGCCGAACTCGGGGCGACCACCGGCCTGCTCACCCACTACTTCCCCGCCAAGCGCGATCTGGTCGCACACGCCCTCGACCTGCTCGAACTGCGTACCGCCTCCCGCCCCCGGCGTACCGCCGGGAAGGGCATGTCCGCCGTGAGGGCCGTGCTGCTGGACGTCCTGCCGCTGACAGACGAGGCCACCGTCAGCAACCGGATCTGGGTGTCCTCCTGGGACGCAGCGCTCGCCGACCCCGAGCTGAGCGACGACTACGCCCGCAAGTACGCCCGAAGCCGCGACCGGCTGCGCGACCTGGTGGCCGCGGCCCAACAACTGGGTGAGCTGCCCGCCGGGGACCCGGCCCGCGTCGCGGCCGGCGCCCAGGCCTTCGTGCTCGGCCTGGTGGTGCAGGCCCTGTTCAGCCCGGAGGCGTTCCCGCCGCACCGCCAGACCGAACTCCTCGACGACTACCTGGCCGCGCTGGCCTCCCCGCCTCCGCCCAGTGACCATCACGCGGTCTCGCCCTGACGACCGAGCTGGATCGCGTTCGGGATTTCACTCCCCGGGCAGAAGTCGTCGACGTGGGCGGGGCGACCGTGATGAGCGGCGTCCACGACGGCCAGGTGCACCCGCTCTCCACGGGCGAGCCTTCACTTCGGCCCCTCGTCACAACAGCGCAGCACAAAGGAGCGGCACTCAGAAGAGGCGCGGACACTCATGAGGAGTGTCCGCGCCCGCGGCACGCAGCCATCGACGGCGCCGGCCCGCCGCGGGAACAACCGGCCCGCCGCCGGAACGAGTTGAGCAACGGCAGCTCACGCGGCAGGTCGTGGAGCGCCCACAGTGCCAGGGCGTGTTGCGAAAGTGGCGTCGTCCGCCCGAAGGGCGCGGCCCGCGGCGTCTGGTGCGGTGCATCGCAAGGCGGAGGGTCGTCCTCGTACGGGGCGTACGTGGATGATCCCGACAACGTGGCGAGGCGCCGTGCCAGGCGTCGCAGGCCAGACAGGACTTTCGCAACACGCCCTACGCCATCAACGGGTGAGGGCCATCGGGCGGAGGCGTCCGTCGTGGACTTCGGCGATCTGGTCGACGGCGGTGAGGTGGGTGCGGTCGTGGGTGACCAGGACGGTGGCGGTGGCCTGCTGGTGGGTGAGGCGGGTGATCAGGTCGAGGACGGCGGCGCCGCGTTCGTGGTCGAGGGCGCTGGTGGGCTCGTCGACCAGGAGGACGGTGGGGTCGTTCATCAGGGCGCGGGCGATATTGACGCGTTGGCGCTGGCCGCCGGACAGCTGGTGGGGACGGCGGCGGGCCTGGTCGGCCAGGCCGACCGCGTCGAGGAGTTCGAGGGCGCGGGTGCGGGCCCTGGCGGGGCTGCGGCCGTCGAGTTGGGCCATGACCTGGAGCTGTTCGGCGGCGGTGAGGGAGGGCAGCAGGTTGGGCTGCTGGAAGACGATGCCGATCTTGTGACGGCGCAGGTCGGTGAGCTCACCGCGGCTCATGCCGGTGGTGGGGGTGCCGTCGATGGTGACCGTGCCGACGTCGGGGGTGATCAGGGTGGCGGCGACGGCCAGAAGACTGGACTTTCCGGAGCCGGAGGGGCCGACCACGGCGGTGAGGCTGCCCTTGGGCACGTCCAGGGCGACCTTGTCGAGGGCGGTCAGGCGGGTGTCGCCGTCGGGGTAGGTGAGGGTGATGTCGGTCAGGTTCAGGCTCATCGGGCGCTCCCCAGGGCGGTCAGCGGGTCGACGGAAGTGATGCGGCGAACGGACAGGGCCGCCCCGAGGACGCCGAGGAGGATCATCACGGCGGCGGGGACGAGAACGGTGGCGGGGGTGAGAAGGAACGGCACCGCGCTGCCGACGACGAGGGCGCCGACGGCGGCGGCGATGCCGGTACCGACCAGGGTGCCGCCGACGAGGAGGACGACGGCCTGGCCGAGGGCGTCCTTGAGGAGGGTGGCGGTGGAGGCCCCCAGTGCCTTCAGAACGGCGATGTCGCCGCTGCGCTGGATGGTCCACACGGTGAAGAAGGCGCCGATGACCAGGGCGGAGATGGCGAACAGGAAGCCGCGCATCATCTGCAGGGAGCCGTTTTCGGACGTGTAGGACCCGATCGCGGACAGCGAGTCACCGGTGGAGACGGTCTTGGTGCCGGCCTGCTTGTCGGTGGCCGCCACATCGGCCCCGGAGGTGGTGTTCAGCGCGATCACGGTAGCGGTCGGACGGTCGCCGTTGTCGGCGGGCGGCGCGATCTTCTGCCAGGTGTCCAGGCTGGTCCAGATCACCGGGGTGTGGCTGAAGGAGGCATCGCCCCGCACGGCGGCCGCCGTCAGCCGCTGCCCGGCCACGGTGAACGAGTCCCCGGGGGCAAGGCCGAGGTCGTCGGCGGCCGCGGTGGACAGCACCACCGACCGGTCGTCGATCTTGCTCCTGTCCGGGGCCAGGTGGGAGCCGGGCGTCACGCCGAAGGCGGAGACCCCGATGCTCCTGTCCCCGGCGGTGGCCTTGGTGGTGGTGATCCCCAGCGGTTCGGCGCTTTCGACGCCGGGCGCCTCGGACCACCGCTGCCACTGTTCGGCGGTGACGGTGGAGTTGGAGTACGACAGGTCCCCGCCGTCGGCGGGGGCCTGGAAGGCGATCCTGTCGGCGGGCAGTCCGGTGATCGCGGAGATGTTCTGCTGGCCCAGTCCGGCCGTCAGCCCGGACAGCAGCCCGACCAGCAAGGTGATCAGCACGATGACGGTCCCCATCAAGGCGAACCGCCCCTTGGCGAACTTCAGGTCTCTCCAGGCGACGAACACGGCTCGGTCTGCCCCTTCAACGTGGAATCGGTATGTCTCCACGATCGCTGCTGCCCCCTTGTCCGGGCATCTGGCGTCAGGCGGCACTTCGCGGATCGAAGGACAGCACACCGGTTGCAACTTTCGATGGAGGCCGTCGCCGGGTCTGTTTTCGTAGGCTGTACCCACTGTGACCGCCTCCGCCCCCGTTTCCGCCCTGACCCCGACCAGCCGGGTGCTGGCCTGGTGCCTGCACCTGCTGGTTTTCGGCCTGCTCGCCCTGGCCGCCGGCCGGGCCGTGGCCGACGGCCTGCCACATGCCGGGATGACCACCGCGGCTGCCGCGGCATGCGGCCTGGTGTATGCGGCCGGGCCGCTGCTGCCCCGGGTGCGTGCCTCACGCCGTGCCGCGGCGGTGTGGCTGGCGTGCACATGCGTCGGCTGGCTGCTGCTGCTGACCCTGTCCGCCGACGGCGTATGGGTCGCTTTCCCTCTGTACTTCCTCCAGCTCCACCTGCTGTCGCGCTGGGCGGGTCTGGCCGCGGTCGCGGCCACCGCACTCGCGGCGATCACCGCCTTCGCCGCCCACCAGCACTCCTTCAGTCTCGCCATGGCGATCGGCCCGGCCCTGGGCGCCGCCGTGGCCGTAGCGGTGGTGTGGGGGTACCAGGCCCTGTACCGCGAGAGCGAACAGCGCCGCAGGCTGATCGAGGAACTCACCGCCACTCGCGCCGACCTGGCCCAGGCCCAGCACACCGCCGGAGTACTCGCCGAACGCGAACGCCTGGCCCGCGAGATCCATGACACCCTCGCCCAGGGGCTCTCCAGCATCCAGTTGCTGCTGCGCGCCGCCGAACGAGCCCTGCCCGCAAAACCCGAGGCCGCCACCCGTTACGTCGGCCAGGCCCGCCAGGCCGCCGTGGACAACCTCGCCGAGGCACGCCGCTTCGTCGCCGCCCTCACCCCGCCCGCCCTGGAGGACACCAGCCTGGCCGGTGCCCTGGAACGCCTGTGCGCCACCACCTCCGCGCGCCACCGGATCACCGCCCGCTTCCACCTCACCGGTACTCCCGTGACGCTGCCCACCGCCTACGAGGTCGCGCTGCTGCGGATCACCCAGTCCGCCCTGGCCAATACCGTCCGCCACGCTCACGCCACCACCGCCGAGGTCACCCTCAGCTACCTCGGTGACCACGTCGCCGTGGACGTCGTCGACGACGGTTCCGGATTCGACCCCGATCGGCCACCGGCCCCCGCACAGGACGGCGGCGGCTTCGGACTCGCCGCGATGCGCGCCCGCATGCGCGCCCTCGACGGCACCCTCACCGTCGAATCCGCCCCCGGCCAGGGCACCTCCCTGGCTGCCCAGCTCCCCCTCACCCCACCCGCCGACAGCGAACCCGAGGCCCGCCCGTGACCGACACCCCCATCCGCCTGCTCCTGGCCGACGACCACCCGGTGGTACGCGCCGGGCTCCGCGCGGTGCTGGAGACCGAACCCGGCCTCACGGTGGTGGCCGAGGCGGCCACCGCCCAGGACGCCATCACCCGCGCCGCCGAAGGAGACATCGACGTCGTCCTGATGGACCTGCAGTTCGGCAAGGGCATGGGCGGCGCCGAGGCCACCGCCCGGATCACCGCACGACCGGGCGCGCCCCGCGTGGTGATCGTCACCACCTATGACTCCGATGCCGACACCCTGCCCGCCATCGAGGCCGGCGCCACCGGCTATCTCCTCAAGGACGCCCCGCCCGAAGACCTGGCCGCTGCCGTACGAACCGCCGCCGCTGGACGCACCACGCTGGCCCCCGCGGTCGCCGACCGCCTCATGAACCGGCTCCGCACCCCGGCCGCCGCCCTGACCCGGCGCGAGACCGAGGTCCTCGCGCTGGTCGCCGAGGGCCTGTCCAACCAGGCGATCGGCCAACGGCTCCACCTCACCGAGGGAACCGTCAAGTCCCATCTGGCCCGCGTCTACACCAAACTCGGCGTCGACTCCCGCACCGCCGCCGTGGCGACCGCCACCGACCTCGGCCTCATCCGCCGCTGACCGAACCGGCCGCGAGCCGCGCCGTCGGGGGATGAGTGATCCTCGTCGCGGGTTCGACGGCCTCATCACTCGGCGACGAGCCGTCGGAGCAGGCCGAGGTCCACGTCCCGCAGGCTGTGGGCGACAGTCCGACGCGGTGCCGCGGGGACGTGGGTGAGCGAGGGCACGACCAGGACCCTGCAGTCGGCCGCCTCCGCGGAGGCGACGCCGGTCGGGGTGTCCTCCACGGCGACGCACGCGGTGGGGGTGGCGCCGAGGGCGGCCAGGGCCGCCCGGTAGGGGTCGGGGAACGGCTTGGTTCGCGGGGTCTCCCCCGCGGCGAAGGAAGTGGTGAACCGGTGCCGCCCGAGGACGTCGAGGACGATGTCCACGACGGGCCGGGGCGAGGCCGAGACCAGGGCCGTGGCCACGCCCGCGGTGTGCACCGCTGCGAGGAGTTCCACGGCCCCCGGCAGGGGGACGACCTGCTCGCGTACGAGCTGCGTGAAGCGTCGTTCCAGGGACGCGGCGAGCCGGGCCGCCCCGGCCCGGCCGACCGCGCGGGAGGCGAGGTGGGCGGCGCTGACCTCGATCGCGCGGCCGAGGACGAACGGGAGGTCCGCGTCCGCGAGGACGAGTCCCAGCCCGAGGGCCTCCTCCTCGACCGCCTGCCGCCAGAGCCGCTCGGTGTCGACGAGTGTGCCGTCCATGTCGAAGAGGACCGCCTGGAGTTCGGTGTGCACGGAGGCTCCCTGGGAATGGGTTTCGGGTGGCCCGGCCTGCGGCAGGGCCCGGGGGTCACGGACGGGCCCGGAGCCCGATCCGGAGGGTACGGATCTCGAACGGGCGCAGCGTGAGGTGGAGCGACGTGCTCCGCGGTGTGCTCGGCCGGGCGGGTACCGCTCCGTCCAGGGGGCGTTCCAGGAGGTCGGTCTCGGTCACGGTGTCCCACGGGACGGCTGTGTTCAGCGTGGTCCGGGCGCGTCCGCCGTGGGCTTCGTAGAGCCTGACGACGAGGTCGCCGGAGCGGTCGTCGGCAAGCTTGACGGTCTCGACGACGACGGCCTCGTCGTCCGTGGTGACCAGGGGGCCCACCCCCGTCGCCCCGGGGACGGAGCGCTCCGGAAGGTTGAAGGCGTAGCCCTCGCGTACGGCGTCGGCGATGTCGGCGCCGAGGACGAAGCCGTAGCGCAGCCGGTGTCCTCCCTGATCGGCGTCCGGGTCGGGGAAGCGGGGGGCCCGCAGCAGGGAGAGCCGGACGGTCGTGGTGGTGCCGCCGTCCTCGCGTACGTCCCGGGTGACGTCGTGGCCGTAGGTGGAGTCGTTGACCAGGGCCGCGCCCCAGCATCGCTCGCCGACGTGGAGGTACCGATGGGCGCAGATCTCGAACTTCGCCGCGTCCCAGCTGGTGTTGGTGTGGGTGGGGCGCCGGACATGGCCGAAGGGGATCTCGGCGGTGGAGTGGTCGGCCCGGATGTCCAGGGGAAAGGCCGCCTTGAGAAGGCTCTCCCGCTCGTGCCAGTCGATGTCGGTGTCGATGTCGAGGCGCCGCGAGCCCTCCCGCAGCGAGAGCAGCTGCCGGATGCGTGAACCGCCGAAGCCGCGCCGGACCTCCACGCCCCCGTCGACGGCGGTCACCTCCTCGACGTCCGTGAGGTCCCGCACGGTGTTGCGGTAGAAGGCGTCGATGTCCCAGGCGTCGTACTCGTTGGGGAAGTCCTGGTGGAGCTGAAGCAGATTGGCGACGGCGCCGGGAGGCAGGGCTTCGCGGCCGGCGGCGAGGTCGACGGCCGAGACCACGAGTCCGCGGTCGTCGATCACGAAACGCACCAGGCCGTTGTCGAGCACGTGGCCGCCCTCGTACGGCGCCGGGGTGACCGTGGGTGCGGGGTCCCCGGTGCGGAGTTCGGCGCCGAGGGCGTCGACGCCGCCCCGGGCGAACGGCGCGCCGTTGAAGACGACCGTGCCGGTTCCGGGGCCGGCCAGCGCCCGCTGCGCGGCGTCGACGAGCCCGTCCAGTTCGGTGCGGACCGCCGCGTAGGTCTCCTCCGCCTGCCGGTGCACCCAGGAGATGGAGGATCCGGGCAGGATGTCGTGGAACTGGTGCAGCAGCACCGTCTTCCAGAGCCGGTCGAGTGCGTCGTACGGATAGGGGAAGCCGGTGCGCACGGCCGCCGTCGCCGACCACAGTTCGGCCTCGCGCAGCAGGTGCTCGCTGCGCCGGTTGCCCTGCTTGGTCCGCAGTTGGCTGGTCAGCGTGCCCCGGTGGAACTCCAGATAGAGCTCGCCCAGCCACACCGGGGCGTCGGGGTACTCCGCGTGGGCGCGGGCGAAGAAGTCGGCCGGCCGCTCGATGACGACCCGGGGGGAACCCTCCAGGTCGGCCAGTCGCTCGGCGCGGGCGAGCATCTCGCGGGTCGGGCCGCCACCGCCGTCGCCGTATCCGAAGGGCAGGAGGGAGTGGTTCGCCGGGCCCTTGTCCTGGAAGTTGCGTACGCCGTGGGCGAGTTCCGCTC
This sequence comes from Streptomyces sp. NPDC001750, assembly GCF_042892615.1. Classification (NCBI taxonomy): domain Bacteria; kingdom Bacillati; phylum Actinomycetota; class Actinomycetes; order Kitasatosporales; family Streptomycetaceae; genus Streptomyces; species Streptomyces sp. NPDC001750. Next base: position 46,053 of record NZ_JBIAUE010000011.1, read on the forward strand.
CGGTCAGCTCGCTGTTGTACGTGTCCGACGGCGGGAAGTGCGTGAAGATGCGGGTGCCGTCGATGCCCTCCCACCAGAACGTGTGGTGGGGAAACTTGTTGGTGGTGTTCCAGGAGATCTTCTGGGTGAGGAACCAGCGCACGCCCGCCAGTTTCATCAGCTGGGGCATCGCCGCGTTGTAGCCGAAGGTGTCGGGCAGCCACATCTCCTCGGTCTCCACGCCGAACTCCTCGGCGTAGAACCGCTTGCCGTGGATCAGCTGGCGAGCGAACGCCTCCCCGCCGGTGATGTTGGTGTCGGGTTCCACCCACAGGCTGCCCACGGGCAGGAACTGGCCCGCCTGCGCCTTCCGACGCACGCGCGCGTAGACATCCGGGCGCCGGTCCTTCAGCCAGGCCAGTTGCTGGGCCTGGGACATGGCGAACCGGAATTCCGGGTGGTCGTCCATCAGATGGGTGACGTTTGCGATGGTCCTGGTGACCTTGCGCACGCTTTCGCGCAGCGGCCACAGCCAGGCGGTGTCGATGTGCGCGTGGCCGATCGCGGAGACCCGGTGGGCGCTGCCGGCGGCGGGCGCGGCCAGGGCGGGGCGCAGCACGTCGCGGGCGGCGGTCGCGGTTCCGGCGACGTCCCGCACGTCCACGGCGTCGAGGGCTCGTTCGACGGCGTGGAGGATCTGCCATCGGCGCTCGGAGCCTTCGGGCAGCTCGTGCATCAGCTGCCCCAGGACGTCCAGGTCCTGGGCGAGTTCCCACACCTCCCGGTCGAAGACGGCCAGGTCTGCTCGGCGGAGTCGGTAGAGCGGATCACCGGTGGCATCGCCGCCCGTCAGCCAGGGGGGCCGGTCCCCCGCCCGCGTCGGTGCGTGGTGCGGTTCACCGGGAAGGGGGACGGTGGGGTTGGCGGCGGCCTCGACGTAGTAGGTGAACTCTTCGCCTCCGGTCGCCGGGTCGCCGACGGGGATCCACGCGTTGCGCGGGTTGAGCGCCTTGACCACGGTGCCGTCCTGGCGGTGGACGAGGCCCTCGGTCGAGAAGCCGGGGCCAGTGACGTCGAAGCCGAGGTCGAGTACGGCCTCGACCCGCTGCCCCGCCCACTCCGGCGGAATCCGTCCGCTGACCCTGAACCAGCTGGTGGACCAGGCCGGGCCCCATCGGTGGCCGACCGTGACGGGCCGGTAGGGCGCGGTCAGTGCGTCGGGCACGGGCACGGGTTCGCCCGGGGCGTTCCAGATCTCCACCTGGAGCGGCGTGGCGCGGGCGTGGACGGCCGGGCGGATGCGCTGGCCCAGCACGCGGTCGAGCCGCTGCTCGGTGAGGCGTCGGTTGCTGTGCATGGCGTGCTCCGTGAGACGGGGGCGGTCACTCGTCGGTGGGCCCGAGGTCGGGTGTGTCACGCAGGTGGACGTGTCGGGTGGTGGCGGCGTGGAGTTCGAGGACGGTGATCTCGTTGGGTCCGGTTCCGAGGACGGGAGCGGGAACGTACAGGCTGCTCTGGGGTCCTCGGGACCAGTAGCGGCCCAGGGGGAAGCCATTGATCCAGGCGACGCCCTTGGTCCAGCCGTCCAGGTGGAGGAAGGTGTCGGCGGGCTCGTCCACGGTGAAGGTGCCGCGGTGGAAGGCCGGCCCCACCGGGCGCCGCGCGGGATCGGCGGTTCGGTGGACGAAGGTGTCGGGGCGGTCGAGGGGCAGGGCGCGGCTTTGCCAGGCGGCGGGCGGGTGCCCGTTGACCGTTGTGCGGCCGAGGAGGCCTTTGCGGTCGTGGAGCCCGGGTCCGTAGTTGACGCGGCCCTGGTTCTCCACGAGTACGGCGAGCCGGGCTCCCGGGCGGGGCACGGTGAAGGCGAGGGCGTGTTCGTGGTTCTCGCGTTCCAGGACGCCGACCGGTTGGCCGTCGACGAAGACCTGGGCGCGGTCGTGGACCCGCTCGACGTGCAGGACGGCAGGTCCGGGCGTGGGCAGGTCGGTCTCGTAGAGGACGAATCCGAAGGGGTGGCCGAGTTCCTCCATGGTCAGCGGGCGGTCGGCGGCCACGGGGGTGCCGAGGGTGTCGGCCTGTTCCAGCAGGCCGGCCGTGCGGGTGAGTTCCACCGACCCGAATGCGGCCTTGGGTGCGGCGGGTGGGAGGGGCTGCGCGGGGACGGGTGCGTGGCGGGCGATGACGTCGCGGAAGGCTTCGTACTTGGGGGTGGGGTCGCCGGCTTCGTCGAGGAGGGCGTCGTAGTCGTACGAGGTGACGGTGGGACGGTAGGTGCCCTTGTCGTTGGCGCCGTTGGTGAAGCCGAAGTTGGTGCCTCCGTGGAACATGTAGATGTTGACGGAGGCGCCCGCGGCGAGCAGGCGGTCGAGGTCGGCGGCGGCGTCGGCCGCGTCGCGGCGGGTGTGGATGCCGCCCCAGCGGTCGAACCAGCCGATCCAGAACTCCGTGCACATCAGCGGGCCGTGCGGCCGGTGCTCGCGCAGGGCGGTGAGCCCGGCGGTGACGCGGCTGCCGAAGCTGGCGGTGGGCAGGACGCCGTCGAGGCTGCCTCGCGCGAGATCGGAGGGCTGGTCGCAGGTGAACAGGGGGAGGTCCACGCCGTGGCGGCGCAGCATGGCGGCGAGTTCGGCCAGGTAGGCGGTGTCGTCGCCGTGGGCGCCGTACTCGTTCTCGACCTGCACGGCGAGGATCGGCCCGCCGTTGCTTCCCAAGTAGGGGTGGAGCGGGGGCAGCAGGGCGCCGAGGTACTCGTCGACCGCTCGCAGGAAGCGGGGATCGCGGCTGCGCAGGGTGAGATCGTCCTCGGCGAGCAGCCAGGAGGGCAGGCCGCCGCCCTCCCATTCCGCGCAGATGTACGGGCCGGGTCTGAGCAGGACGTGCAGTCCTTCGGCGGCCGCGGTGTCGAGGAACCGGGGCAGGTCGAGACCTCCGTCGAGGCGGAACTCCCCGCGGCGCGGGGCGTGCAGGTTCCACGGCACGTAGGTCTCGACCGTGTTGAGGCCCAGCAGCCGTGCCTTGCGGAGTCGGTCGGCCCATTGCTCCGGATGGACGCGGAAGTAGTGCAGGGCTCCGGAGATGATGCGGAAGGGTCGGGCGTCGAGACGGAAACCGTCGTCGGCGATCTCCAGTCGGGGCATGGCTGTGGTGCTCCTCAGGGGTACGGATCCGGTTGGTTCAGCCGAGCGGGCGGCACAGCAGGGCGTCGGGAACGCCTCCGTGGTTCCACTTCCACGTGTAGGCGACGCCTGCGAGGTACTCGTCGTCGGCGCACTGGCCCTTGTAGTGGCCCGGGGCCCAGTCGCTGCCGGTCGAGCCGCCGGTGGCGGGGCGGTTGTCGCCGCGGTCGAACCAGAGCGCGCGGCCGGTGGTGGGCAGGGAGCCGGCTGCGGGGGCGCACAGGAGGGCCGCCATGGCGTTGTTGCGCACGCTGTAGCCGACCGCGAAGGTGTTGACGGGGCACTGGAGCTTGTTGTATCCGGACGCCCAGTCGCCCCCGGTGACGTACCGCTCGTCGGTGACGACGGTCCAGGCGCCGTTGCCCTTCGTCGGCCCCCCGGCGTCGGTGCACAGTCCTCGGCTGTCGCTGCGGCCGAGGCCGGTCAGCCGCTGGCTGTCCGGGCAGTTGCCCTTGCGGTTGCCCGGGGACCAGTCCGGCTTCGCCAGCATGGTGGTGGAGACGTTGTAGTCGGCGTAGTCCAGGTTGAGCATGTTCCAGCGGGGGGCGGGGGCGATCCGGCCGGTCCTGCCGGGGGCGTTGACGAGCTTGTTCCAGTCGGTGGCGCGCCAGTCGCCGGCGTCCATGACACCGAGCCGTGTGCCGTCCGCGCTGTAGTTGACCATGGCCCAGGAGTCCTGCGGTGTGCCGTTCGTGTCGGTCCAGCCGACCAGGGGCCAGATGGCGAAGTCGGTGTCGTTCTTCACCAGGATGTCGGTGAAGTTGCCGAACCAGGCACGTTCCTTGGCGTCGATGTCGTCGCGGCCGGCGGCGCCGAACTCGCTGATCCACACGGGTGCGGTGAAGTGCTGGCCGGACCGGGTGACGAACAGGGCCTGGTCGTCGACGACCTGGGCGAGCTGTGTGGGGGTGAGTTCCTCGTAGCGCGGGTCGTGCGTCTCGCCCGTTCCGGTGGCACCGGTGTGGTTCGGGCCGGTGTAGCCGTAGAAGTGGGCCGCGTAGACGAGTTTGTCGGAGCGGATCAGGGTGTTGGACAGGGTGGCGACCGGGGTGAGTGTCGGGCGGCCGTGGGGGGTCAGGTCGGTCGGTATGCCCTGCCAGTTGATGCCCTCCATGATGACGAGCATGTCCGGGTTGGCCTGCAGGATCTTGTTGCCGGCTGCTTCCAGGGCCTTGTTGAGGTCGTGGTCGTCGCCCCAGCCCCAGTTGGCGTCGTTCCAGGTGTCGCGGCGGACCTCGTTGCGCAGATCGGCTCCGACGACCCGCTTGTCGTCCTGGTAGCGCTTCGCCAGGAACACCCAGTCGTCGATCCACTGCTGGGTCGACTGGCCGCTGTTCCAGCGCTCGTTGCCGTCCAGGCCGCAGCAGAAGCGGTAGCTGGTGGTGTGGTTGTTGAGGATGACGGCGAAGCCGTCCGCGGTCAGGGCTCCGACGACGGCGTCGAGCACCTGCAACGGGGTCTTGCCCTTGAGCTGCGGGTTGGCGGCGACGGCCGAGTCCGGGACGGCGCTCGTGTCGTGGATGAGTGCGTTGGCGAACGGGAGCCGGATGCTGTTCAGGCCCAGGGCGTGGAAGTCGGCCAGGATCTGGGCCATCGGCTTCCGGTCGAGGCCGAGCGGGATGTTGTGCGACATCTGCCTCGCCTGGTGGTTGGCGACGTCGCCGACGTCGCCAACGCCCTGCCAGGTGCCCTGGGCGCCGGCCCAGTTGCCGGACTTGAGCTTGAACCGGTCGCCGTCGGCGTCGACGACGTATCGGTCCCGGGTGGACAGCGGGGCGGTCCATGAGGCGGCGAGCTGTGCGCCGGTGAGGGCCGGGGGCGGCGGTGCCGTTCCCGTGTCCGCTGCGGCGGCTGTGGGGGTGAGGGTGCAGAGGAGGAGCGCGGACGACGTGGCGAGGGCCGCGGTCGCGCGTCGGAGCAGGGTGATGCGAGGTGTCACGGGGAAGCTCCTTGCGGGTGGGGGACGTGTGCCTGCCTTGCGTGGTGCGGAACGGTGCGGTGCGGTGGATCAGCCCTTGAGGCCGCTGGTGGCGATCCCCTCGACGATGTAGCGCTGGGCGACGAGGAACATGACGACCAGGGGCGTGATGGTGACGACGGCGCCGGCGAAGAGACCGGGCAGGTTGATGGTCTGCGAGGTGAGGAAGGTGGACAGCGCGATCTGCGCGGTCCAGGCGGACGGGTCCTGGCCGATGACCAGCGGCCACAGGAAGGAGTTCCAGCTTTCGATGAAGGACAGCGCCCCGAGCGAGGCCAGCATCGCCCCTGAACTCGGCAGGGCGATCCGGCGGTACAGGCCGAGCCAGCCGAGGCCGTCGAGCCGTCCCGCCTCTTCGATCTCCCGCGGGAACTGGAGGTAGAAGTTGCGGAACAGCAGGACCGCGAACGGATTGAAGAGGCCGGGCACGATGATGCCCCACAACGTGTTGACGCCTCCCATGGAGCCGACGACGACGAACGTCGGCACGAAGGTGACCGAGCCGGGGATCATCAGCGTGGCCACCACCAGGGCGAGCAGCACACCGCGTCCCGGAACCGGAATCCTGGCGAGGGCGTAGCCGGCGGCGGAGGCGAGGAGCGTGGAGACGGGCGCGGTGACGGCGGCGATCAGCAGCGAGTTGCCGAGGGACCGGCCCATGGCGACGGCGGGGTCGTCGAACAGGGCGGTGAAGTTCTCGAAGTGCATCGTCGAGGGCCACCACGTCCACTCCGGCGCCGTCAGGCTCTGGGAGTCCATCAGCGCGTTGCGGAGCATCAGGTAGAACGGCGCCATGAAGACCGCGGTCAGCAGTCCGATGAGCAGGCCGCGTGCCAGCAGGCGCGCGGTTCGGGACAGTCCGGGCAGGGTGATCATGCGCTTCTCATTCTCCGCTCCTGCCGAATCCGGTGAACCGTCCCTGGATCAGGGTCACTCCGACGATGAGGGCGGTGAGCACGAAGGCTCCGGCCGAGCCGAGGCCGTAGTTCTGGCTGCCCATGGCGGTGTTGTAGAGGTGGACCAGCGGTGTCTGTACGGGAGCGGTGCCGGTTCCCGACAGCCCGCTGTTGAACAGGTTGTAGAACTCGTCGAAGGCCTGGAAGGCGGCGATGAACAGCAGCATCAGCACGGCGACGGCGGTGTTGCGCAGCATCGGCAGGGTGATCCTGGTCAGGAGCCGCCGACCGGTGGCGCCGTCGAGCGCGGCGGCTTCGTAGATCTCCTTGGGGATGGCCTGGAGTCCGGCGAGGAAGAGCACCATGTAGAAGCCGACCTGGAGCCAGAGACGCAGCGTGACGAGGACGATCCAGTAGAGCGGTGGCGAGGTGGACTGGAGCCAGGGCACCGGCTCCGCTCCGAACCATCCGCCGATCATGTTGGCGATGCCCGATGGCAGGCCGTTGAACAGGCACATCTTCCACAACAGGGAAGCGGCGACGTACGAGACGGCCGCGGGGACGAGGAAGGTGGTGCGCAGCAGGGCCCGGCCGCGGCGGATCCGGTGCACCAGCAGGGCGAGTCCGAGGGAGGCGGCGAAGGTGACCGGCACGATGAAGGCGGTGAACAGCAGGATCGTGAGCAGCGAGTCGCGGAAGGCCTGGTCGGACAGGAGGGTCTGGTAGTTGTCGAGTCCGACCCAGTGGCCGAGGGCGATGGTGCCGCGCGCGTCGCTGAGGCTGAGCAGGAAACTCCAGCCGATCGCGACGTACTTGAAGACGCCGAGCCCGATCAGTGTCGGCGCGGTCAGCAGTATGAACGCGATCCAGCCGGACCGGCCGACGCGGGGCCGGCCCGCACGGGCCCGGCCGGTGCGGGCGGCGCCCCGCGGGGTGGCCGCGGGGCGCCCGGCCCGCTCGGGCCTCGGCGTGATGTCGGTCGCCGGGTTCATCGGTTTCATCGGCCGAGCTGCTTGTCGATCTCGCGCTGGGCCTTCTTCACCGCGTCGGCCAGGAGAGCGGCCGGATCGCCCTGCCCCCCGGCGATCTTCGCCGCGGTCGCGTTGAACGCGCTGCTCACAGCGGTCTCCCAGGTTCCCGGGTTGTGCTTCCCGTACTTCTCCGCCAGTTCCACGGTCTCCTTGGCGGTGCCTGCGGAGAGCTTCTTCGCGGTCGCCGCCACGGACGTGCGCGGCGGGACGTGGAAGCCGTAGCTCTCCGCGAAGTCCTTCTGGAGGTCGGACTGCTGGACCCACAGCCACTGGACGAACTTCTTGGCCGCCTCCACGTTCTTGCTCTTGGCGTTGACGCAGCTGGTCCAGCCGCCGACCCGTACGACGGGAGCGCCGCCGGCCTTGTACGCCGGCCACGGCAGCACGCCGAAGTCGTCGCCGAGCGCGGGCGAGACGGCGGGCATCGCCCACAGTCCGCACCACTGCATCGGCACGACGCCCTGGACGAAGGCGGCGGGGTCCCACCAGTCGGTGGTGAACCCGAGCAGCAGCGACTTGTCGTCGTGCAGGCGCTTCAGACCCGTCAGCGCTTCGAGCGCCCGGGCCGAGCCGAACGCCACCTTGCCGTCGGGGGTCACGAGATCGCCGCCGTTGGACCAGACGTTGAGGATCGCGGAGTCGCCGATGCCGTCGTTGCCGACGAACAGGCCCTTGTTCTTCTTGGTGGTCAGGGCCTTCGCCGCGGCGACGAGACCGTCGAAGGTCGTGGGCGGGGTGATCCCGGCCTTCGACAGGACACTCTTGCGGTAGTAGAGCATCATGACGTCGTCGATCATCTTGACGCCGTAGAGCTTGCCGTCGACGGTGACCGATTCGGTGGCGTTGGTGTTGAAGTCGCTCTTGGCGCTGCCGTACACGTCGTCGAGCGGGGCGATCTGGCCGCGGCGGGCGAGGGCCTCGCTGAAGTCGCCGATCTCGAAGACGTCGGGGGCCGCGTCGGTCAGCAGGGTCGCGTAGAGCTTGCTCGAGTAGTCGCCGGGAACCCAGGTCACCTTGACGGCTATGTCCGGGTTGGCCTTGGTGAAGGCGGTGGCGTAGCGGAGCGCCGCCTGCTGGGCGCCGGCCTCGCCGTAGGCGTGGTACCAGACGTTGAGAGTGGTCTTCGCTCCGGAGGAGGTGCCGCCGGTGGGGTCGGTGCTGCAGGCGGTCGTCAGGACCGTTCCGGCGGTGACGAGCAGTGATCCCGTGAGGAATCCGCGTCGGCTAAGCTCTGATCTGCGTGCGCTCATGTCGCATGTCCTTTTGTGAGGGCGTGTGAGGGGCGGATGTGCTCCCTGGCCGGCGCCCTCGTCAGTGCTTGCCGGCAGAGGAGGGCGGCGGCCAGGGAGTCGTATTCGGCGGCTGCGGGGACGGCGGTGGCTGCTTCGGTCATCCGGCGCCGATCGTGGATGTGGCAGCGGGCTGTGGGAAGAGGGCCTGGATGGCCACGGCGGCGCCACCGCGGGCCCACTCCTCCCAGGGCAGCGGGCGCAGCAACAGCGGGCATCGGGACGCCGCTCCGAAGGCGTGCGCGGCGTACGCATCCTGGATGTGGCGGCTGAACAGGTCGTAGGCGTCGGCTCCTTCGCCGCTGACGACGACACGCTCCGGGCCGACGAGGTTGACCAGCGCGGCGATGCCCACTCCGATGGCCTGTCCGGCCCGGGCGAAGGCGTCGCGGGCCGCGAGGTGGCCCTCGCGGGCCATGTCGACGGCCTCGTCGAACGTGAGATGCGGGTTCGTGGCGGCGCGGCGGACCGCCGCGAGGATCGCGTCGGTCGAGGCGATCGCCTCGACACAGCCGCGAGCGCCGCAACGGCAGAGCGGTCCGGTGGGGTCGACGCAGATGTGTCCGACCTCGCCCGCGACCCCATGGGCGCCTCTGAGCAGGTGCCCGTTGACGACGAGGGCGGAGCCGATGCCCGCGCCGATGGTGACCAGCGCGAAGTAGCCCGTGCCGATGCCTTCGCCGAACCAGTGCTCGGCGACGGTCAGGGCCCTGACGTCGTTCTCGACGGTGACCGCCAGGCCGGTGGAGGCGCTGAGCAGTTCGCCGAGCGGGACGTCGCGCCAGCCGAGGAGGCCGGAGTGGCGGAGCCGGCCGCTGTCGCGGTCCACGTCGCCGTTCACGGCGACGCCGAGGTGGCGCGTACGGTCCCGGAACGCGGGCTCGGCGTCGAGCAGTTCGTCGACCAGCTCCGCGACGAGGGCTGCGACGACCTCGGGGGCGCACACGTCGAGCGGCCGGGCAGCCGTGTCCCGGATGCCGGCCCGCAGATCGCAGACGGCACCGAAGAGCTGGTCGACGCTGATCTTCAGTCCGACGAAGTACTCCCGGTCGGGAGCGACCGCGAGCGGGTTGACCGGTCGGCCTGCGCCGGGTGCGGTGCGCTCCGGCGGGAGTTCGTACAGGTAGCCGTCGTCGATGAGGGGTCTGGCTGCCTTGGTGACGGCTGTCGAGGAGAGCCCCGTCCGCCGTGCCAGTTCCACTCTGCTGAGTGGTCCCTCCGCGAGAAGCAGGGCGAGGACCGCGGTCTCGGCGGGAGCACTGACCAGAGGCTGGGAGTGATGTCGAAGCACGGGTGCAACGTAGAGCAAATAAATAACTTCTTCCAGTATTGATTTAGGAGTTGGGACCGTCCTACGCTCGGGCCCGCCTCCGTGCCCGTCCCGGGGCCCCGGATCGCGGTGTCGGTCGTGCCCTCACCACACCGCCCTGGACAAGGCCCTGTTCCTCTCCGTACGTCAGGGGACCCATCCGTGCTCGCCACGCTCCCGCCCGTCACCTTCGATCCCGATCTCGGCCTCGCGGTGCTGCGCACACCGAACAGCCAGTACGCCCTCCGCCTCGCCCCCGACGGCAGCCCCCGCCACCTCCATTGGGGCGCCCCGCTCGACACCGCTGCCCTCGCCGCGATGCCGGAACCCGTCTCCCCGGCCGCGAGCAGCTTCGAGGCCGAAGCCGCCGCCGACGAGCTCGCACCGCAGACCGGGGCGCGGTTCGGACCGGCCGGCCTCCAGGTCCGCTTCGCCGACGGCACCCGAGGCGCCCAGTGGCGCTTCGCCGGTCACACCGTCGACGGCGGGGAACTGCGACTGCGCCTCGACGACCGGCACCGCCCCCTGCGAACCGAACTGTGCTACCGCGTCCGGCCCGGCACCGACGTCGTCGAGCGCTGGACGGAACTGACCCACACCGGGGCCGCGGACGGCCCGCCGGATCCGGTCACCGTCGACCGGCTGGACTCGGCCTCCTGGACCGCTCCCCCGCTGACCGACTACCGGCTGAGTCATCTGGTCGGCGGCTGGAACAGCGAGTTCCAGCTCCACCGCGACCGACTTCCCGTCGCCGAAACCGTACTGACGAGCCGTCGGGGACTCTCCGGCCACCACGCGAGCCCCTGGCTGGCCCTCGACGACGGCACCGCGGCGGAGGAGCGGGGCGAGGTGTGGAGCACCACGCTCGCCTGGAGCGGAAGCTGGCGCGTCACGGTCCACCGCGATCCGGTCGGCCGCACCACCTGGACCGGCGGCTTCGGCCATGAGGGCCTCAGTTGGACCCTGCGGGCGGGCGAGAGCCTTCGCACGCCGGTGTACGCCGGCCTCTACACCCCGCACGGCTTCGGCGCGGCCAGCCGCGCCTGGCACGACTACGTACGCGGGCACGTACTGCCGGAGCCCGAACGGGACCGGCCGGTCCTCTACAACTCGTGGGAGGCCACCGGATTCGATGTCGACGAGGCCGGCCAGATCCGCCTCGCACACCTGGCCGCCCGGCTCGGTGCGGAGCTCTTCGTCCTGGACGACGGATGGTTCGGCGCCCGCCGCGACGACCGGTCCGGGCTCGGCGACTGGACCCCCCGCCCCGAGGCGTTCCCCCGCGGAGTGCGTCCGCTCGCCGACGAGGTGCACCGCCTCGGCATGGCCTTCGGGCTGTGGGTGGAGCCGGAAATGGTCAACCGCGACAGCGAGTTGTACCGCGCCCATCCGGACTGGGTCGTCCACTCCCCCCACCTCGACGCGACCGAGCTCCGCAACCAGCTGGTGCTGAACTTCGCCCGGCCCGAGGTCGAGGCCTGGGCCCTGGAGACCCTCGACCGGCTCGTGCGCGACCACGACGTCGACTGGCTCAAGTGGGACGCCAACCGGCCCTTCACCGAGGCCGGCTGGGACGGGCACCCCGACCCCGACCGGCTGTGGATCGACCACACCCGGGCCGTGCACCGGGTCATGGACCGGCTCCGCGCCGCCCACCCCGGGCTGCGCATCGAGGCGTGTGCGGGCGGCGGCGGTCGCATCGACCTCGGCGTCCTCGCCCGCACCGACCAGGCCTGGACCTCGGACAACACCGATCCGGTCGACCGGATCGGCATCCACCACGGCTTCGGTCAGCTCTTCCCCGCCCAGGCCATGGCCGCGTGGGTCACCGACAGCCCCAACCCCGCCACCGGCCGGCGCACACCGCTGCGCTTCCGCTTCCACGTCGCCATGGCCGGGGCGCTGGGGATCGGCGGAGACCTGACGTGCTGGTCCGACGAGGAACTCGGCGAGGCCGCCGAGCTCGTCGCCCAGTACAAGCGGATCCGCCCGCTCGTGCAGCGGGGGCACCAGCACCGCCTCACCCCGGCCGGCCCGGTGACCGCCGTGCACTACGCGGCGCCCGACGACAGCGAGCACGTGCTCCTCGTCTGGCGCCCCACGACGCGGTTCGGTCACCGCTCCGCCCCCGTGCGGCTGCCCGCACTCGACGCCGGGGCCCACTACCTGGACCCGGACCTCGACCGGGTGTACAGCGGCGCCGTCCTGGTGCACCGGGGCATCGACCCGCGGCTTCCCGCCGGCGACCACGCCAGCAGCCTGATCCGGCTCCGTCGCGTCGGCCCCTGAGCATCACGCCCCCTCCACGCCCACGCCCCGCCTTCCTCGCCCGCCCACGACACGTCTGGATCCGCCCATGGACACCGCGCAGGACACCTCCCGGAACACCGCCCGCGTACTGGTGGTCGGCATCGACGGCGTACGCCTCGACCTGCTCCCCGAACTCGCCACCCCCCACCTCGACGGGATCGCCCGCGCGGGCTTCCTGGCGCCCGTCGAGGTGGACTCCGTGACCCCCACGATGTCGGGCCCGTGCTGGACCACCATCGTCACCGGCGTCGGTGTCGCCAAGCACGGCGTGTGGGCCAACCGCTTCGACGGCAACCGCCTCGACGTCTTCCCCGACTTCACGACCCGCCTCGCCGCCGACTGCGGACGGCGGACCTTCGCCGTCGGAGGCTGGGCTCCGCTCTTCCTCGCACAGCAGGGCGGTCCGCTCTTCGTCGCCCCGGCCCGGCTCGCCTACGTCGCTCCCCGCGAGGACACCCCCGAAGCGTGGGAGGAGGTGGACGAGAAGGTGACCGCCGAGGCGGAACATCTCCTCGGCGTGGACGACGACCTCCACGCCGGCTTCGTCTACCTCGGCGCCGTCGACGAGACCGCCCACTTCCTCGGCTGCGGCCAGGAGTACCGCCGTTCGATCGAGGCCGCCGACCGTCGGCTCGGCCGGCTGCTCACCGCCGTACGACGGCGTCCCGGCCATGCGGCGGAGGACTGGACGGTCATCGTGGTGACGGACCACGGCCACCGCGACGAAGGGGGCCACGGCGGACGCAGTCCGCAGGAGCGCACGGCCTGGATCGCCGCGTGCGGTCCCGGTCTGCCCGCCGGTACGGCTCCGTCGGCCCTCCACCACGCCGACGTCGCCGCCCATGTCTACACCGCCCTCGGGATCACTCCCGACCCCCACTGGACCTTGGACGGCACCGCTTTCACCGCCTGATCCGACCGGAGGACTCCCGTGAACACCACCCCCTCTCCGCTCGGCGCGGCGGAATCCGTCGCCGCGTCGCCCTTCGGCGACCAGTGGTGGCAGGGCCCCGGCGCCCTCCACGTCAACGGCGTCAAGCTGCTTCACGCCGATGGAGCCGCGCGTAGAGGTGGCCACCGCACCGCCCGGAGGCTTCGGCTCATTCCCGGATCCTGCGGTGGCCACCGGCGACGCTGAAGGGAAGCTCAGAGGCTGTCCGGTTGCTTACGACCTCTCCCACGATTGTCAGCGGCATCGCAGCGTCCGGGACCTCCGCCTCCGGCGTTCTCGTCAGTCGCCGACGCTCCTTCCCCAAGCTCTCAGCTGCGTTCGAGCAGGGGAGACCCCATCCGACTCCCTCCTCCGCCTTGGATTCGAAGGCCCCAGACACCGCTCCTTCTCCCACCGCCCATCGTGGACGAGGTCGTTACAGCCCGACCGGGTTGAGGTAGGTGGCCGGGTGGGTGGCGCCGTCCTGCTTGAGGATCTGGCCGCCGAACGGCCACTTCAGGGTGAAGTGCTCCGTCTCGTTCGGCGGGGTGACCAGGAACTTCGCCGGAACGAACTTCTCCTTCTGCGGCGTGGACCTGGCCACCGGGAGCAGCGTGATGCTGAAGTCCACCGTGTCCCCCTGCTCCAGGGTCATCTTTTCGGGCTTCTTGGAGGAGCGCGCCAGCGACCAGGTGCCGTCAGTGCCCTGAGCACCGATCATGTCGACGCCGGCGAAGCCGGACAGGGTGCAGGTGCGCTTGCTCTGGTTGGTGAACCAGATGTACGCCTGGGTCTGCTTCGTGGTCTGTTCCATCTCCGGCTTCGCGTCATCCCCCATGGCGAAGCCGGCCTTCAGGTCGGCGGTGTGGCAGCGGGTCGGCTCGGCCTTGGCGGGGGCGGCCGAGGCCGGGATGGCGGTAGCGGCAGTGCCGGCGACGACGACGGCGGCAAGGGCCACGGCGGTCAGCTTGCTCTTCATGAAGTTCCTGGTTCCCCTCGAATACGAATCGGCGCGCGAGGTCAGTGCGCGCCCACGCACCTGAAGACGTGCGATCCCCGGCGGAGGTTCGGTGTGCCGGAGCGCCTTTTTCCGGCAGCCGGTCTCCCCGCTGTGGCCGCGTACGAGAACTCGTGCGGTGCGGGCTGTCGCAGCGTCATGGGGGTGCTCCGGCCGGGCCTTCGTCGCCCAGCCGTCGCCCCGGACCCGCGGTGAGCCGACCCCCTCGTCCGGCGCGGGCCGGTCGCGCACAGACCGCTGCTGCGGGCCGCGCCGAAGTGATGGGCGCCGGCGGCCTCGTTCCGCCACGGCCGCCGGTCTGCTGCACGCATCCGCCGACTCGTGGCAGGCCGTGCATCCCCGGACACGGCCGGCCGCTGCCCCGGGCGTGCGAGCGAGCCCCGCGGGCTCGCAGGGCTCGCTCGCACGGCGGGACCCGAAGTGTCACCTCTTCGCGGGTCGGTCACAGCCTCGATCCTCCTGGAGGCGCTGCTGTTCTTCTCCCTCGATCAGGTGGGAGCCTCGGCGGTCACGTACCGCGGCGGTCATCGGCGGGGACGACCGCCGGGAGCTGCGTCCGGGAGCTGACGTTCAGCTTGGGGTAAGCCTTGTAGAGGTGGTGTCCGACGGTCCGAGGACTGAGGAAGAGCCGGGCCGCGATCTCCTTGTTGGACAGCCCGCGCGCGGCCATTCGTACGATCTGCGACTCCTGTGGGGTCAGGCTGGACAGGACGCCGACGGGCGGCTGGTCCGGGGCCGAGATGCCGGTGGCGCCCAGCTCGGTACGGGCCCGGCGGGACCAGGGCTCGGCATCGAGCCGGTCGAAGGCACGCTGGGCGGCACGCAGTTGTACACCGGCCTCTGCTTTGCGCCGGTCGCGCCGTAGCCATTCCCCGTACACCAGCCGAGTGCGTGCTTCCTCGTACGGCCGGGGCGCCCGCTCGTGCAGTTCCAGGGCCTCCGAGTAGTACTTCTCGGCTTCCTCGCCGGTCGACAGCAGCGCCCGGCAGCGCATCACCAGGGCGTCGGCCGCCGGCTGTTGCGCCCAGCGGGCCCAGTCGCGCAGACGGGTGAAGGCGCGCTTCGCGGAGTACGTCTCGCCTACCCGTACCGCGGCTTCGACCAGGTCGGGGATACTGCGCGTGGAGTGGGCCAGATACCGCTCCGGGCCTTCGGCGAGCGCCTCGAGGTGGGGCAGCGCCTCCGCAGCCCGCCCCTCGCCGAGCGCGAGCAGGCCCAGGGCCCAGTGGGCGCCGCCGATGTTGGGCGCCGGAGTGCCGTCGAGTGCTTGCGCGGCGAGAGCACGGCAGCGTTCCCCGTCGCCCGCGGCGGCGGCCATCACGGCGAGGACGGCGTTCAGCTGCCCGGTCCACTGGGTCTGTCCGGTGTCGTGGCTCAGGCGCAGTGCCTCACTGGCGCTGTCGAGCGCCGCGCGGGGCCGGCCCAGCGCGAACTGCGCCGCGGTGAGATAGCTCAGTGCGGGCGGGAGCCAGCCGATTCTGCCGTGTGCTCGTCCCAGGGACACGAGCGTGGAGGCGAGTTCGTACAGCTCCTCGTCCTGTGCTCCGGCCAGCATGGCGGCGCTGACCAGGACGAGGCCGCGTGGTTCGTCGGCCAGGGCCTCCTGAGCGTCCCGGACGACCTCGGCGAAGGGCGGCACGGTCTCGCTCCGGCCCTCCCAGACCGACACCAGCCGTTGCAGCAGTGCCGCGACCGGTACCAGCGGGTGCCCGGACGGGATCGGGCAGGCGGCCACCTGGCGGGCGGTCCTGGGGCGTACGCCGCCGTCCTCGATGAACCAGGCGATGTGCACTGCCTCGAGGGTCATCGTGAGTGCCTGGCTCGGATCGTGGTCGGCGGCGAGCGCCGCTCCTTCGACCATGTGGACGTTCGCGTCGCGAAGGGCGCCCCCGCCGAAGTCCGCGGTCGCCCGTACCTGGAGCAACCGGGCTCTGAGAGCGGGGTCGTCGGCATGCGCCAGTGCCTGTTCCGCCAGGTCGCGTGCCTGGTCGAAGGCGCCAGCCTCCGCGGCCGTCGCGGCCGCGACGGCAAGCCGGTGGGTACGTCTGCCCGAG
Source organism: Streptomyces sp. NPDC001750 (assembly GCF_042892615.1). Taxonomy (NCBI): domain Bacteria; kingdom Bacillati; phylum Actinomycetota; class Actinomycetes; order Kitasatosporales; family Streptomycetaceae; genus Streptomyces; species Streptomyces sp. NPDC001750. The sequence continues at coordinate 62,024 of NZ_JBIAUE010000011.1, forward strand.
TCCGGGGTGAGCCGGGCGGCATACGCCTGTGCCGCTGCCGCGGCGGCGTAGCCGCCCCGGGCCCGTGCCCGCTCGGCGGCGGTCTGCAGGGCGGCGGCGGCCGTTTCGTCCTGACCGTGCGTCGCGGCGGCCAGGTGCCAGGCGCGGCGGTCCGCCACGTCGGAGCCGCTCACGACGGAACCAGTGGCTCCGGCTTCAGTCGCTTCGGGGCCGGCCAGCGCGTCGGCGAGTGCGCGGTGCGCGGTGAGCCGGTCGCCGTACGACGCCTGCCGGTATGCGGCGGCCCGTACCAGGGGGTGCCGGAACACGACGCTCTGTCCGGCCACCCGGACGAGCTCGGCCCGTTCGGCGGGCGCGAAGTCGGCGGGGCCGGCGCCCAGCAGTGCGGCGGCGCGCACCACGAGGTCCAGGTCTCCGTGGTGTTCGGCCGCGGCGAGCAGCAGCAGCGTCCGGGTGGGGGCGGGCAGCGCGTCCAACCGGCCGCCGAAGGCGTGCCGCAGCCGATCGGTGAGCGGCGGCGTGCCCTCGGGCGGTCCGGCGAGCTGCTGCCCGTCTGCCGCCCCCTGGGCCATGGCAGTGGGGAGTTCGAGCAGCGCCAGCGGATTGCCGCGCGCGACGGCCAGGACGTGGTCGCGCAGCGCTGCGGGCAGCTCCTGCCCACTCCGGTCCAGCAGCCGGGCCGCGTCCTGGGGTGGCAGGGCATCGAGGTGGAGCTCCTCAAGTCCCTGACCTGGAAACGCGTCCCGGGGACCGCGCGCGGCGAAGAGCATCACGATCCCCTCGGCACGCATGCGCCGCGCGGCGAACAACAGCGCCTCGGCGGAGCCGCGGTCCAGCCACTGGGCGTCGTCCACCACGCACAGCAGTGGGCCCCGCTCGGCCAGTTCGGACAGCAGGGACAGTACGGCCAGGCCCACGAACAACGGCTCCGCCCGCTGCTCGGACGCAGTCAGTCCGAAGGCCCCCGTCAACGCCCGGCGTTGCGGACCGGGCAGTTCCTCCGCCTTTCCCAGAACGGGGTGGAGCAGCAGGTGCAGGCCCGCGAACGGCAATTCGCCCTCGGCCTCGATCCCCTGACCGCGAAGCACCCGCGCGCCGGCGGCCAGCGTGACCGCGTGGTCCAGCAGCGCCGTCTTGCCGATGCCGGGTTCGCCGCGCACGACCAGGGCCGCGCTGGCGCCCCGGGCGGCGGCAGCGAGCAATCCTTCTAGCCTGACCTGCTCGTTCTTCCGCCCATACAGCATGCGCGGACCCTATCGCGCCTTCCGGCCGCGGTGACCGTCAGGAGCAATTACCTAAGTCTTGACCGATTCCCCGGTCTCCGGGCCCGCATACCGTCGTGATCAAGAGACCGGGCCCGGCTCGTAGTACAGCGGAACGAACGAAAGGGGATCACCATGATCGCGAGTCGGCCGGCACGACGTCCGGGAACGGCGAAGGCACGGATCGTGGCATTCACGACGGCACTCGTCACCGTGTCGTCCCTCGGTGCGGCGGCCGCCCGTCCGTCGCCGCCGGCCGGCCTGACGTCGCAGGGCATCGAGTGCGCCGAGGTCCGCGACAAGATCGACCGGCTGGAAGGCCGACTCACCCCGAACGGCTGCGCATTCCTCAAGCGGCAGATCGCCTTCGGGGAGATGCCGACCGGTACGCCGCCGAGTCCCGGCGACCTCGGCCACCCGAGGATCGCCGCGTACCTGGACATCTTCGACCCGGAGGCGACCTTGTGGGAGGCGGGCGCCTCACCGCAACGCGGCCACACCTCGATCGGGACCTCGATCAACGGGTCGCTGCGGCTCGTTCCCGACCTGAGGTACCGGGGCACCGATGTGGTGGCCGACGGGGCGGTGATGGTGTTCGGTCAGTGGAACGAGGTCACGGTCAAGGGGCACAGGGTCGCCTACCCCCAGATCGCCCGAAATCTGCTGTCCGACGACGGGAAGACCATCCAGGCCCGGCGGTACTACGACCGTTACACGGTGTACCGGTCGGCCGCTCCCGAGCTGCGGAACCTGTTCGAAGGGGTCGTCGACGAGGGGCCGGTGGCCGGCGCGGCGCCGGCGCGCTTCCGCGCCGACGAGATCGCGGACCGGCTGACGGCGTGGAACGGTGAGGACATCGCCGCGCTGACCGGGCGGATGGGGAACGCGCGGCTGACCGGCCCCGGGCTGTCCGGGCCGCTGGCCACCACCGCGGGCAAGGCCGCCTACCTCAAGCGCCTCTTCGACCGGGCCGACGTCAGGCTGAGGGCTGGCCAGGTCGCGTTCGGCCGGACCACGACCTATCTGGAGTGGCACGGCACGGTGAGCAGCGTCAAGGGAGAGAACGTGCCCTTCGGGATCGTCGAGCGGTTCGGCGCCGGAGGAGAGTGGGAGCTGTATTTCGACACGCTGCCGCTGATAGCCGACGAGGACGAGATCGAGGCACTGTTCAAGAGACTGAGCCGGCCCTGAGCCGCGCTGGTACGTGTATGAGGACGACCGGGGAACCGAGCGGGGTACCTGTTTCGCCCGGTCGTACCTGAAAGGTGTGAGCCGTCTGCCTCCGGTGGCGGACGACCGAGCCTCGCTGACACGGCACAGCGGCCAGAGCGCGTACCGGGCCCGGCACTGGCGGGCCCGGTACGCGCTGCCGGTCGCCGTCCCTTCTGGTGTGACGGCTCCTGGTGCCCGGCCCGCGACGGTGACCAGCGGCAATGCGGTGCGTGACCCTCGGTGCCGTCCGCGAGGGCGAGCGGGCGGTCATGTGCGGTCCGGAGGCGCTCACCGAAAAGCACCGCGATTCCTGGAGCTGTCGCGGGCGTATGGGCCGATCGGTCAGCGGACGGCCGCCCGGAGCAGGCCGGGAGGGACGGGCGGGGAGTTGCTTCCTTACCCGTCCTTGTACACCTTCGCCACGTTCGGACGCGGTGCGGGCCGGTGGTGGGCGGCGGGGCCTTGGGCGAACGCCCGCAGGAGGTTCTCCGTCGTGCGGGTGACGAAGACGCGGGTACGGGCGTCCATACGGTGGTCACGCCCACCCTCGGGGGTTCCGGCCATCAGGGCCTCCACCCACCGCATGGTGCCGGTCGCGAAGACGCCTGCTCCGCTTCGCGCGGTGTAGTACGCCGAGTCGCTGTTGCTGCGGCGGCCCTTGCACACCAGGGGAGAGTGGGCCGTGATCTCCAGGGGTTCGGGGACGGGTGCGCCCGGGGTGACCCGGTCGTACTCCACCCCGACCAGATGGTCGAAGCCGTCGCCGGGGCGTACCCCCGTTCCCTCGTACAGCCAGTGATCCGCCGCGTGGACGACATAGGGCGCATCCGTCGGATAGCCCTCGTAGAGCACGCCCGTCAGCGAGGACTCCGGGTCGGACGCCGGGGATTGACGGAAGTCCGTGGTCACCAAGGAGGGGTGGGTGGTGTAGTAGGGATCGGCCGGGTAGGAGGACTTGTAGCAGACGACCGTGCGCTCGGGCCCCGTCCCGTCCTGTTCCAGGCGGACCCGGCGAAAGCAGGTGTTGGCACCCAGGAAGGCCACGTTGGTGCCGGCGTCGCGGGCTCCGGCGACGTGCTGACGCTGTTGCGGGGTCCAGTACTCGTCGTGGCCGAGGCAGATGACGGCGGCCGCCCCGTGCAGTATCTCCGGGTCGCGGTGCACGTCGACCCCGGTGGTGTACGCAAGGGGGATGCCGAGCCGTTCGGCGAGCACCACCGCCGCCCGCTCGTACACCATGAACTTCTCCGCGCCGTCGGAGTCGTAGGGCCGGTCGAAGCTCACGGCGAGGGACCGTGCGGCGTACGCCCCGGAGGGGCCCTCGTAGAGGCTGTAGCCGCCCCACCGGTTGTAGGCCTGCCAGGTGGCGGGCGCGTGCATCAGCACCGTCCGGCCCGTGCCATGCGCGGAGCGCACGATCAACGGGACGTAGCGCTGGTGACCGTCCTCCGTGTCGAGCCGCAGCAGATACGCGCCCTCCGGCCAGCCTGCCGTGCCGAAGCTCAGTGTGCGCCGCCAGCCCGCGCGGACCGTGCGGGTGTCGGTCAGGAAGCGCGGCTCCGCCTGGACGCGGCCCGGTATGCGCTCGGACGACCAGACGAGCCGGGCCTCGGCCCCGCCGTACCAGCCGATGCGAAAGGCCGAGACGCGGAAGGACGAGGCGCTCGTCGAGACGTACAGACCGCACACCTCGCCCGGTGTCACACTCACCCGGTCGGTGTACCCGACGACGGCCGTCGCGGGCCCCTGCGACCGGATACGCCAGTCGGGTGTCCCTGGACGTTCCCGTTCCGTCTCGGGCCGGTGCGAAGCCGCCGCGTGACCGCCGCGGCCGGGAGGGGAAGGGGCGCAGGCGCCGACCGTCGCCGAGCCGAGTCCGACGCCCGCCCTCAAGAAGGTCCTGCGGCGCAGCACCGAGCCGTGTTCCGTCCCGTGCCGCGGTGTCTCCTGCCTGTCGGGGCCCATGTCGCCTCCCGTGTGTCCGGACCGCGCGTCACCGTCCCCGCGAGCAGCGTCGCATGGCACTGCGGGCCGCGCCCTGCTCGACGGCGTGCGGGCGCGGGCCGCAGCGTCTGCGGCACGAGCCGGGCGACGGACGTGAACGGCCGGGAGCGCACAGGTGCCCTGGCCGACCGCCTCGACGCCCTCACCACCGCCCTGGCCCGGATCGCCGCCCCGCCGCACGCCCGGTACGGGGTGCGGGTCATCACCGACGGCATCCCGCGGGCACGGGTCTGCCGTCCGCCGACGAGCTCGGGCCCTGCTCGCCGCCGAGGACCGGGCCGGCCGCACCGATCCCGACCGTCGGCTCGTGGGCCCGGTGCGCCTCTGCGGCGTACGGAGCTGATCGCTTCACCGGTCAGGTGGCCGGGGCGCGGGCGCGTCCCCCTGGATGTGACCGCAACCGAAACGGCCCCCGGCCCCACGCCTGCCATACCCGCTCGTCTCGTCCGGCGCGCCCTGTACGGGCACGTCCGGCCGCATCGGGCGGCTGTCGCGCTCGGCGCGCTGCTCGCGCTGGTCGGCGCGGCGAGCGGGCTGGCCCAGCCACTGGCCGCGAAGGCCCTGGTGGACCGGCTCGGCCAGGACGAGCCGATCGCCCCCGTGCTGCTCGCCCTGACCGCCCTGGTCGTGTTCGGCACGGCGGTCGAGGCGCTCGGCTCGTACGTGCTGGAACGCACCGCCGAGTCGGTGGTGCTCGCCGCCCGGCGCTCGCTGATCGGGCGGCTGCTGCGGCTGCGGCTGAATGAAGTCGAGAAGACCCAGCCGGGCGACCTGATGTCCCGGATCACCTCGGACACCACGCTGCTGCGGTCGGTGACCACCCAGTCCGTGGTGTCGGCGGTGACCGGCGGTCTTTCCTTCGTCGCCACGCTGGTCCTGATGGGCTTCATGGACCTGGTGCTGCTCGGCGTCACGGTCGGGGTGATCGTGCTGATCGGCGGGGCCGTGGCGCTGCTCATGCCGCGGATCGCGGCCGCCACCCGGCGCTCGCAGGAGGCGGTCGGGGAGATCTCCACGGTCCTGGAGCGGGCCTTCGGCGCCTTCCGCACGATCAAGGCGTCCGGCGCGGAGGCGCGGGAGACGGCCGTGGTGGACGCGGCGGCGCAGCGGGCCTGGCGGCACGGCGTGAAGTCCGCGAAGTGGCAGTCGCTCGCGGGCTCCTCGATCGGCCTCGCGGTGCAGGTGTCCTTCCTCGCGGTGCTCGGCATCGGCGGCGCGCGGGTGGCGTCCGGAGCGACGACGGTGTCCTCGCTGATCGCCTTTCTGCTGTTCCTCTTCTATCTGATCGAGCCGGTGTCGAAGCTGGTGGAGGCGGCTACGCAGTTCCAGATGGGGTCGGCGGCGGTGTCGCGGATCCTGGAGGCGGAGGCCCTTGAGGTCGAGGAGGCGGGTGGCGCCGCGGCTCCCGGCCACGGGCCCGTGTCCGTCGTCTTCGACGAGGTCTCCTTCCGCTACCGCGAGGACCTGCCGCCCGTGCACCGGGGTGTCTCCTTCGAGGTTCCCGGCCGGGGCATGACGGCCTTCGTCGGCCCCTCGGGGGCGGGCAAGACCACCGTCTTCGGGCTGATCGAGCGCTTCTACGAGGCGGACGGCGGCCGGGTCCTGGTCGACGGCCGGGACGTCCGGGACTGGCCGCTCGCCGAGTTGCGCGCCGCCATCGGCTACGTGGAGCAGGACGCCCCGGTGCTCTCGGGCACCCTGCGCGAGAACCTGACCTTCGCCGCGCCCGACGCGACCGAGGAGGAGTTGCGCGGTGTGCTCGTACGGGCCAGGCTCGACACGCTCGTCGAGCGGCTGCCCGAGGGTCTGGAGACCGTCGTCGGACACCGCGGCTCCAAGCTGTCCGGCGGCGAGCGGCAGCGTGTCGCCATCGCCCGGGCACTGCTCCGCCGCCCCCGGCTGCTGCTCCTGGACGAGGCCACCTCGCAACTGGACGCGGTCAACGAACTGGCGCTGCGGGACGTGGTGGCGGAGGTGGCCCGCGAGACGACGGTCCTGGTCGTGGCGCACAGGCTGTCGACGGTGACCATGGCGGACCGGATCGTGGTGATGGACGGGGGCCGGGTACGGGCGGTAGGCACCCATGCGGAACTGGTGGCGGCCGACGCGCTGTACGGCGAGCTGGCGGCGACCCAGTTCTTCCTGACCGAAGGTCAGACCGAGAATGCGAAGATCACGACGAACGATCGCACATGACCGACCCATGAAACGAAACGGGCAATCAAAACGTTCGGGACACGGTCACTGTGACGTGTCCCGAACGTTTCTTTCCGCTCCCGCCAGGCCCTCGCCTTGCACCGTCGTCGTCGCGAACTCGACCCACGGCGGTGCCGGAGCCGCCACCGAGGACGGACGGGGCCGGCCTCGGAGGAGCCCGGTGGGTGGCCGCTCGTCGGTACGGGCACGGAACCGGTCCACGCCTGGTTACCGAGCGAAGGAGCGCAGGAGAGCGGGCCACCGCCCCCGGCCTCACTTCACCCGCGGGGCTATGGCCTTCGCCAGTGCCACGACATCGGCGAAGCCCCCGTACTTGTTGTCGGAGGTCACGGACAGCACTCGGTCGCCGATCTGCATCACGACGAACTCCTGACCGACGTAGACCTTCCGGTCGACCTTGACGAGCACGCCCCCCTCCCCCGGGCCGTCCACCGCGCTGACCGTCACCGTCACCGGGTTGATCAGCAGCCCGGAGGAGTTCGGCTCATAGGTCGTTCCGCAGACGCCCTCCAGCGCCTTCAGCCTGCTGAGCACCTCCGCGGCCTCACTCACGGGGTAGGAGTTCACCGCGACCCCGACCTCGTGGGCCGACGAGTCGACGACCCCCACACTGGCGTACGCGGCCGGGCTGCCGACGGCGGCCCCCGTTCCCTGCCCGGCCAGTTGGTCGCAGTCGGGAAGCACCGCCGGGCTGGGAGCGGCAGATCGCGGCAGCTGCGTCGGGCCGCTGTCCGCCTCCTTGAAGACGGAGGACAGCTTCCAGCCCTTGGGCAGGGTGCGGTTGGTCGGCAGGTAGGTCTTCAGGACCGACCCCGGCACCACGTTCGGGTCCACGGTCGGCGTCGCAGGCATCACCGGCGACGGGTCGGCGGCGGTACTCGCCGCCGCCGGCGGCGTCTCGGCCGCCGGCTGCTCCGTCGGCTGCGAGCTGCACCCCGCGCAGATGACAGCAATGCACACGGCCCCGGCAACCGTGGAGAATCGGAACGTACTCATCGACACCTCGCCCTCCCGCTCTGTATGACAGCACACCAGGCTGACATCCCCACCGCCCCGGACCACACGCGGGTCCGCCCCTGGTGTTTCCCGGGCCTGCTGTGTTCCAAGCCGCCCGCACCGTCGGTGTCGTCCCGGCACACTCCCCGGCCCGGTGCCGCTGAGAAGGCCGGACGCCGCCGACATCACCGCGCGAGCGTCCGTTCGGCGGGCTCGGCCCAGCACTCGGGCGGCGCGACGACCTCCGGGAGACGGCGACGCGCTCGACGTTCGGGCCTTGCCGACGGGAGAGAACTTCTGGTTCCGCGGCTGCGTCCGGAGGCGGATGCCCCATCGGCCCGGGCCCAACGGCGCGTAAGGGCTCTCCCGTAATCCCCGGCGGACGGCAAAAGGCAAAGGCAAGGAGATCTCTCCTTGCCACTCTCAACGTATAGCGCGCCGGGGGGCTTGCGGCAAGACCCGGGTCGTGGCGCAGAATCATCGGCCGAGGTCACAACCTGCGGAAATGGGGGCACATACGTCGCTCGTCGATGCACGGGGGACGCGGTGACGTCGAACCGGTGGTGGAACCGGCAGCGCGGTTGCGGGCCTCGGGGCGGAGGTTCGGGGGTGCGCTCCGCCGGACGGAGCGACGAGATCGGCTGACTCGTCGGAGGGAAGGCGACCAGGGATGAGGACATACCCGACAAGGGGTTCGAAAGAGCTGGAGGTGCCGGCGATTCGATCTGCCAGTGCAGTGCACCGGAGCACGACTGCCTCGGAGGTTCCGCGTGATTGAGCAGTACGTGTTGGGTCTTCAGGAGATCGACGAGACGCAGGTCGCGGTCGTCGGCGGCAAGGGCGCGCATCTGGGCGGGCTGTCGGGGATCGAAGGCATCCGCGTGCCGGGGGGCTTTTGCGTGACGACGGACGCCTTCCGGCGGATCATGGCGGAAGCACCGTCGATCGGCGATCGGCTCGACCAGCTGTCGCGCCTGAACCCGGACGACCGGGAGGAGATCCGCACGCTCAGCGCGCGGATTCGCCGGACCATCGAAGGGATTGCCATCCCGGGCGATCTCTCGACGGCGATCACCCGCGCGCTCGCCCGGCTCGGCGAGCAAGACGCCTACGCCGTCCGATCCAGCGCGACGGCAGAGGACCTGCCGACAGCCTCCTTCGCCGGCCAGCAGGACACGTACCTGAACGTCGTGGGGCCGGCGGCGATCCTTCAGCACGTCAGCCGGTGCTGGGCCTCGCTGTTCACCGAGCGGGCCGTGACCTACCGCCAGTGGAACGGCATCGACCACCGTACGGTCCACATGGCCGTGGTCGTGCAGCGGATGGTCTTCCCGCGTGCGGCCGGCATCCTGTTCACGGCCGACCCCGTCACGGGCAACCGGAAGGTCGCCACTGTGGACGCCGGCTTCGGCCTCGGCGAAGCCCTGGTCTCCGGTCTGGTGAACCCGGACGTCTTCAAGGTGCGACACGGCGAAGTCGTCGCCAGAACGATCGCCGCCAAACAGCGTGCCGTCCACGCCCCGCCGGCCGGCGGTACGCAGGAAGCGGCGATCGACTCGCAGCTGCAGGAGCAGCCGGCGCTGACGGATGCGCAGGCCGTGCGGCTCGTGCAGCTCGGGCGGCGGATCGAGGCGCACTTCGGCCGCCCGCAGGACATCGAATGGTGCCTGGCCGATGACGGCTTCCAGATCGTTCAGAGCCGACCGATCACAACGCTGTTCCCCATCCCCGAGACCGGCGACCGGGAGAATCACGTCTACGTCTCCGTCGGCCATGGGCAGATGATGACCGATCCCATGAAGCCCCTGGGGCTCTCCGTGTGGCGGCTGACGGCCATGGCACCGATGCACGAGGCCGGCGGGAGGCTGTTCGTCGACGTCACCCGACGCCTGGCCTCGCCCGCGAGCCGCGCCGGTCTCCTGGACCTCATGGGGAGAGGCGATCCGCTGACCAGGGACGCTCTGGAGACCGTCCTCGACTGCGACGATTTCGTCCCGTCGCTCCCGGACGCGGGTCCCGGCGGGCCGCCGGTCGGCGGCGCGTCCGCCCCGATCGAAACCGATCCGGCCATCGTCACCGAGCTGATCGAGCGCAGCCGGGCGTCCATCGACGCCCTGGAGCGCGACATCCGCACGAAGACCGGACCGGCGCTGTTCGACTTCCTGTTGGAGGCCTTCGAGGAGCACAAGCGAGTCCTCGGTGATCCGCTGAACCTTCAGGCGATCATGGCAGGGATGGAGGCCACGTGGTGGCTCGACGACAAGTTGCGGGAGTGGCTGGGCGAGAAGAACGCGGCTGACACGCTCACGCTGTCCGCCCCCGGCAACGTCACCTCGGAGATGGGACTCGCGCTGCTCGACGTCGCGGACGTGATCCGGCCGCGGCCGGAGGTGGTGGCGTTCCTGCAGGACGTCGAGGACGAGGGCTTCCTGGACGAGCTGGGGAAGCTCGCGGGCGGGACCGAAGCGCGCGACGCCATGGAGGCCTACCTCGACCGGTACGGCATGCGCTGCGTCGGTGAGATCGACATCACGAGGCCGCGTTGGCGCGAGCGCCCCACCACGCTCGTGCCCGTGATCCTCGACAACGTCAGGAACTTCGAACCGGGCGCCGCCGAACGGCGCTTCGAGCAAGGGCGGCAGAAAGCGCGGAAGAAGGAACAGGACGTGCTGGCACGCCTGCGGGACCTGCCGGACGGGGACCGGAAGGCCGACGAGACCAAGCGGATGATCGACCGGGTCCGAACCTTCATCGGGTACCGGGAGTACCCGAAGTACGGCATCGTCAGCCGCTACTTCGTCTACAAGCAGGCCTTGCTGGCGGAGGCCGAGCGCCTCGTGCAGGCCGGTGTGCTTCCTGAGAAGGAGGACATCTTCTACCTCACGTTCCAGGAGTGCCACGACGTCGTGCGCTCGAACCAGGTGGATGAACAGCTCATCCAGCAGCGCAAGGACGCGTTCCGCTCGTACCACGCGCTCACACCGCCCCGGGTGCTCACATCGGATGGCGAGGCCGTCACCGGGGCGTACCGGCGCGACGACGTGCCGGCCGGTGCCCTGGTCGGCCTGCCGGTCTCCGCCGGGACCATCGAGGGAAGGGCCCGCGTCGTCCTGGACATGGCCCAGGCCGATCTCGAGGCGGGCGACATCCTGGTCACAACCTGCACGGACCCCGGCTGGTCGCCCCTGTTCGTCGGAATCACGGGCCTGGTGACGGAGGTGGGCGGCCTGATGACCCATGGCGCAGTGATCGCCCGGGAGTACGGCTTGCCGGCCGTCGTGGGCGTGGAGCAGGCCACCCGGCTCATCCGGGACGGGCAGCGGATCCGCGTACACGGAACCGACGGGTTCGTCGAGATCCTGCCTTGACCGACCACACCGAGAAGGCCCATCCGCGGCTTCCGACCGGAACAACACGGCCCGTGCGGTCCTGGTACCAGCCGGAACAGCCCCCCGCGGCCCAGACGGTGGGAGCCATCCTGTTCTGCGGTTCGACGTTGTACGCCTGTTGTCGTCTCCGCGCGCACCTCCACGGCGCCCAGGCTGCGGCTGCGTATCAGCCGCAGGGCGCTGATGAGGTAGTTGATCTGTGACTCGATCATGTAAATGAGGCTCGTGTGCCCCACGCCCGTGTTGGGGCCTGCCATCAGGAACACGTTGGGGAATCCCGCGACGGTCGTACCGAGGTACGCCTGTGGGCTGCCCTGCCAGACCTCGTGCAGGGAACACCCGTCAACGCCTATGACGCGCTGCGCGTAGGAGGCGCCGGTGACACGGAATCCGGTTCCGAAGAGCAGTACGTCCACCGGATGCGCGGTGTCGGCGGGCGCGGCGCCACCGGATGCGGCTCGCGCGGCGCCGCCCGGCGTGGTGAGGACCACGTCCGCCCCGATGCTCGCGATCGGGTCGGTGACGACGTGGACATTGGGTTGAACGAGCGCCGGATAGTAGTCGTCGGACAGCAGGACCCGCTTGCAACCCAACGCGTAGTCCGGGGTGAGCTTGGACCGCAGCTCAGGATCCTCGACCTGGCGGTGCAGATGGGCCAGCGCCCCCCTACGCCCCGGAGCGGCCATGGTGCGGTTGCCGAGCAGTGCCGGCAATGTCGCCTCCCGAACCAGGTACTCCCGGCCTCGCGCCAGTCGCTGCACCGGCGGAGCCAGCCGGAACAGGCGACGCTGCCATGCCGGGACCGGCCGATCCCGGCGCGGGGCGACCCATGACGGGGTGCGCTGAAAGATCGTCACCTGCCGGGCCGTGCGCTGCAGGTGCGGGATGAACTGGACGGCGCTCGCGCCGGTCCCGATCACACCCACCCGCATTTCGGAAAGGTCCAGGTCGTGCCTCCACCCGGCGGAGTGGAACGCCGCTCCGGTGAAGTCCTCCAGGCCGGGCAGCGAGGGGATGGCCGACTCCGAAAGGGGCCCTTGGGCCATCACCAGCAGCCCGGCGCTCAGTGGTCCCGTGCTGATGTCCAGATCCCAGCGCAGCCGCTCGGGGTCCCAGGTGGCGCGCTGCAACTCGCAGCCGAGCCGAAGGCGGGGCGTCAGGTCGTATCGGGCGACGCAGCGCTTCAGGTACCGCTCGATCTCTTCCTGAGGAGCGAACCGCATGCTCCAGGTGGGGTCGGGCGCGAACGAGAACGAGTACAGACGCGAGGGCACGTCGCAGGCGCACCCCGGATAGGCGTTGTCCCGCCACGTGCCGCCGACCTCATCGGCCCGCTCCAGTATCAGCAGGTCGCGGTGGCCCTCCTGCAGCAGCCGGATGGCTGTGCCGAGCCCCGCGAATCCCGCGCCGACGATGACGACGGATGCGTGACGTCCGGGAGAGGCGCTGCCCGGCCCGGTACGCCGCTGCCGTGCCAGGAGTGGCCCGCGGGGGGGGCGGATCCGTGTGGTGCGAGTCGACATGATGACCCTCCTCCAGCAATCGTTCAGTTTCAATACGATCGTATACCCTACGATCGTATTGCAATCAGTGAAAGGAGTGCGCGATGAGGGTTCTGGCTCTTGGTGGCCCCGGCGCGATGGGGGCCGTAGCGGTACGTGCGGCAGTCGGACTTCCCGGTGTCACCGAGATCCTGGTGGCCGACCGGCATCTGGAGGCAGCCCGGGCGCTGGTGCGCCGGATCGCCGAGGAAGGCATGGGTGGCGTGCCGATGCGTGCGCTCAGGGTCGACGTGACCGACAGCATCGCCCTGCTCGCCGCCCTGGAGGGCACGGACGTCGTCCTCAACACCGTCGGCCCGTATTACCGCTTCGGCCTCACCGTGCTGCGGGCCGCGATCGCGACCGGTACCCACTACCTGGACATCTGCGACGACTGGGAGCCGACGGTGCAGATGCTCGGTCTGAACGAGGAGGCCCGGCGCGCCGGCGTCCGTGCCGTGGTGGGAATGGGAGCCAGTCCCGGCGTCAGCAATCTGCTGGCCACACGCGCCGTCCGGCAGCTGGACCATGTCCAGGACCTGTACACCGCATGGCCCGTCGACGTCTCCGGCAGTGGCGGGGACGACGAGCAGCTGAGCGACCCCGACGGGCGCCCCAGCGCGGCCGCCGTGCACTGGATGGAGCAGATCAGCGGAAAGGTGGCGGTGGTCAGCGACGGCCGGCTGGTCCACCGGCGGCCACTCCGGCCGGTCACGCTCTCCGTGTCCGCCGGATGCTCCGGCACGGCCTACACCGTCGGCCACCCCGAGCCGGTCACCCTGCACCGCAGCTTCGGACCGGCCGGCGAGGCGGCCAACCTCATGGTCGTCACCCCGGGCACGGTGGCGTACCTCGACGTCCTGCGCCGCGACATCGACGCCGGGAAGCTCACCAACGAGACGGCGGCCGCCGACCTGGCCAAGCCTTCGGCGTCCCGCGCGCTGCGGGCCGTCGCGGGTGCCGTGATCCGGAAGGGGCCCGGGTCACTGCCCCCGTTCTTCGCCGCCGCCACGGGCACCCGCGACGGCCGCCGGGTCACCGCGCTGGCCCGGCTCGCAGATACACCCGGCGCCTCGGCGCTGCTCGACGACATGGCGGAGGCGACCGGTCTGCCCCTGGCGCTGGGGCTCGCGCAACTGCTGGACGGCACCGGCGGCCAACTCGGCGTCCACCCACCGGAGACGGCCATCGACGCCGACCGCTTCTTCCTCGACCTGGCACGCCACGTGCCCGACCTTCCCGGTGACGACGGCCCTCGCGACGGCGTGGTCGTCGACGTGACCACGAACGAGTGAAGCGAAACAGGAGATACGCCGTGCCATCACGAGAAGCAGCCACGCCCCCACCGCGTTCCTCGACGTGGCGGCGCGCTGGGCCTCCCCCCGTGCCCTCGCCGTAGACGTGCAGGGGTGCGTCGCGCGCGGAAGTGCGCAGCATCCGATGGCCAACGGTACTTTACTTTGTAAACGATCGAACGTATTCCGATCGCTCATCGATTGAGCATTCTGACGCAGTGCCTTGGTCAACCATCTCAACGACGCTCGAAAGGCCCCCACCCCATGACCGGAACGGATTCACCCCGCACGCCGGAACCGGCCGTCCAGGTCCCCACCCGAACGCTCGTCGAGGCGCTGATCCGCACCGATCACACCGTCGACACCGGCGAGCTCTACGCCATCGCCCCACTACTCGGCATGACCGACCAACAGGTGCGGCTGTGCGTCAAGCGACTGGTCACCGAGGGGCGCTTCACCCAGGAAGGCAGGGGCCGCAAAGCAGTACTGCGGGCCACCGGCGCCACCGAGCAGACTCTCGGGCCCGACGTCGAATTCGTCACACACGCCTTCCGGCAGGACGCGGGCCTCGCACCCTGGGACGGCATCTGGCACCTGGTCGCCTTCGCGGTCCCCGAGACGGCACGCACCGCACGCGATGCCCTGCGGGCCGCACTCACCCGGCTCGGCGGCGCCGCCGTGCAGGGCGGGTTGTACATCAGCGCCAACGCCTGGGAGCCCTACGCCGAAGACCAAGCCCGTCAGCTCGGCGTCCTCGACCACCTCACGCTGCTGACGACGGACGACCTGCGCCAAGGCAACGAACACGCCCCCGCCGCACTCGCCCGCAGCCTGTGGCCGTTGGAAGAGATCGCCGACCGCTACCAGCGACTCGCCTCCGTCGCCCGACCGCGGCTGCGCCGACTGCAGGAAGACGCCGACCTCCCCGGTCCCGAGCGGCTGACCATCGCGGTCGAACTGGCCGCCGAGTTCACCCGCGCCATGGAGCCCGACCCCCTCCTGCCCCCGGAGCTGCTGCCCCAGCCCTGGCCCGGGACCCAGGCCCGCGAACTCGTCGCACAATGCTGGTCCCTCCTGGAGGAGCACACGAAGGAGAGCGAGCGAGTCAGCCTCTTCCGGCTCTACCGCGACGTGCTCCGCCCGGCAGCCGCCGACAGCTGAGTCCGAACCTCGAACCGTCCCGCACCTGCCGCTTGATCAGCCCATCGCACCGACGAATCTCAAGATCCCGGGGCAGCGTCAGCCCCAGCCGACTCGCGGTGGCGTGGTCCCCCGCCGACGATGGCAACCCGGTCGTCCAGGACTTCATCCGCTGCTGCCTGAACAGCGGATCCGAGCCGAATCCCGTCGCCGGACCTCGAGCGCCGTCACCTCCGCCATGAGCTCGGCCTGGCCGACCGCGTGAACGCCGTCCTCGCCCGGCGGTTCAACCGGCCCGCACCGCTGACCATCGACCGGCACCACCTTCCGGAGCTCCGACGTCGAGCCGACGGTGCCCGGCGGGCCCACGGTGCCGGCGGACGCGATCACGCTCTCAACGCGCGGAGGAGCGTTCCCCGAGAACGGAGACGAGCCACATCCACGGGAGCCGCGCGGCGGAAGTCGGCGTGCTCTCCGCGCGCGCCACGGTGAGCCGCGCCACCCGGCGGCGCCGCACTGCGCCTTGTGGTGTTCTCCGCGGGGCAGAGGCCAACCGGCACGGGCAGGGACCGAAGGGACTCGATTCTCGTACTTCTCGCATGAGCGGCCCCTCGGTTGCCGTGGGGCAGGGCAGAAGGTGCCCGAAGGCCTGTCGTCGGATGGGGTACCGGTCGTCATCGGGCGCCCGCTCTCCTCTGCTGCCGTCCGCCCCCGTGGCCTCCGGATGGCGATGTGGCACGCGGCAGGAGGCCTTCGAGACGGTCGGCCGCGGCCACGCTGCCGCCCGCCGCCCTGAACGAGTGGCCGATCGCACGCGCAGCGTCGCGATATCCGGCGGCCTCGTCCAGGACGGTGCCGACGGCGTCGGCGATCCGCCCCGCGTCGGCACGGCCGAAGCGCAACCGGACGCCCGCGCCCGCGGCCGTGACCTGGCCCGCGACAATGGGCTGGTCGTCCCTGATGGGGGCGACCACCAGGGGGACGCCGTTCCACAACGCCTCGCAGACGGTGTTGTGCCCGGCGTGGCAGACGACGGCGTCCACGTGGGCGAGCAACGGCAGTTGCGGCACGTGCGGGCGCAGCAGGATGTTCTCACCGACTGCGGCGACGCTGTGGGCCGGGTCGACGACGACGGCGCGTACTCCGGGCAGGCCGGACAGCGCCTGGACCGCGGCGTTCAGGAACGGCCCGCTCGCTTCCGCGTTGGCGGTGCCCAGGCTGACGAGGACGGTACGCTCGGCCCCTTCCAGCCATTCCCAGGGGAAGTCGGCCGGCGCCGGGCGGTCGGTGAGGGACGGGCCCACCAGCCATACCTGTTCGGGGAGTGCGACCGGGCCGAGCAGGGCTTTGGTGGTGTAGGCGAGGACGCCGTACGGGGACATCCTCGGGTCGGCAGCGCCCTTGCCGTCCGCGATCCGGCCACGCAGCGCCTCGATGAGGCCGTCCAGCCAGGCCGCCACCTTGGGCATGCCCGCGAGCGGGTCGACCAGTTCGGCCGAGGTGGTGGCGGAGGTGACCCAGGTCAGGCCGAGCGACTCGGCGACGATGCCGCCCGCGATGGTCTGCTGGTCGGCGATCACGACGTCCGGGCGGAACTCCTCGATGGCCGTGCGTATGCGGGGGGCCATGTGGTCGGCGAGCGGGATCAGGAAGCTCTCCCACAGGAACTGAAAGGCCGCGGGGCCCTTCAGGTGACCCGTCCGGCCCACGATCTCCCCGGCGTTGCCCGGTTTCGGGTCGGACGGCACACAAGGGAACACGCGTGCGTCGGGTCCGGCCAGGCGGCGCACCAGGTCGGCAGGTCCGGCCCAGGCGATTTCGTGGCCGCGCGCGGCGAGCACGGCTGCGGTGCCGACCGCGGGGTTGACGTGGCCGACGAGGGGCGGGACGACGAACAGAAACCGGCTCATGGCTAGCCCGCCTTCAGGGGTGTGTGGATGTCGTCCGCGAGCCAGCCCGATATCAGGTCGGCCGTCTCCTTCGTACGCTCCACGAGCACCGAGTGTCCCTGATCGGGCAGGACGACGGTGCGGCAGTGCGCGAGGGTGGCGGCCATTCGGCCGGCCTGGCCCGAGAGTTCGGAGTCGGCGCCGTACAGGGCGAAGACGGGGCAGTGGATGTCGGCGAGTCCGTCGCCCAGGAGACGGCTGCGCGGGAGGTCCTCCCTCAGCGTGGTGCTCTCCAGGATCCGTCCGGCGAGCTGGAAGGGGCGCGGGTTGCGCTGGGGGTCCGCGGCGAGCCAGGTACGCACGTCCTTGACCAACAGGCCGCCTTCCTCACCGGTGAGGCCCGCGGCCATCTTCTCGGCCCACGGCTTCATCGGCGGCTCGGACTCGATCGCGATGACGGACCGGACGCGGTCGGGCCGAGCAGCGGCGAGCCCGTAGGCGATGACGCCGCCGAAGGAGTTGCCCACGACGTGCGCCGGGCGGTCCTCCCCGAGTGCGTCGAGGAGTTCGTCCAGGTCCGAGACGAAGTCCTCCAGGCGGTAGCCCGCAGCGGGCCGGCTGGTCCGTCCGTGCCCACGCAGGTCGTACATGAGGACGTCCATGCCGCTCTCGGCGAAGGCGGGGCCGAGCGAGAAGTAGTAACTGGCCAGGCTGTCGATGAGCAGACCGTGGATCAGCACCACGAGGGGCGGCGGGCTCTCGGCCGGGGCACCGGCCGCGGACATGCGCTGTACGTGGACGTCGAGTTCGCCGACGCGGATCCTCGCCATGCTCAGACCGCCTCGGCCGCGGCCGGGAGGGAGGCCACGACATGGAGCACCAGGTCGCCCACGGTCAGAGCGATGATCTCTTCAAGTCCGCGGTCCGCGATGAATGCGGCGAAGTTGACAGTGTCGCCGTAGTGTTCGCGCAGCGCCGCGGAGAGCGTGACGAGGTCGATGCTCTCCATTTCGAGGTCGTCGTGGAATCGGGTGTCCATGGTGATCGCGGTGTCCGCGAGCTCGTACTCGCCGAGCACCTCCCGCAGCATGCCCGTCACCTCCTCCAGCACGGCCGGTTCGAGCGGAGTGGGCGGTACGGCGCGGTGGTCTTCAGCAGTCATCGTCGCTCTCCTCATCGTGGGCGGTCGTCCAACCGACGACGTAGTTCCTGGGGGGCAGGCCGGGTGGACTGCCGACCGTCCGGTGATGGACGTGGTAGGTGTCGCCGCCGGTGAGGACGGTCAGCGCCGTACCGGTGGCGGCCTTGATCTCGAAGCTCTTCGGGGCTCCGGCCAGGCCCGTGCCGAGTGCCTTGCCGACAGCCTCCTTGGCGGTCCAGAAGCGGGTGAACCACAGGGCCTCGGGTTCGCCGGTGTCGCGGACCAGTGAAGCGATGAGGTCCCGCTCCTGGGCGCCGAGCGCCACCTCAAGGGTTCCGCCCGGACGGTCGATCACCTCTTCGATGTCGATTCCGCAGGGGCCGTTTCCGGCGATCGCGACCGCGGCCTCCGCCCGGTGCGCGAGGGAGACGTGGAGGTCGGGGAGGGTACGGCCGTAGGCGCCGGTGACGTGCGGGTGGCCGGACGGGTCGTTGACGACCCGTAGTTCGGAGGGGAAGATCCCGCCGTTCCCGGCGTCCCACAATCGTCGGCGCACGGCGTCCTTGACCGCGATCCGGCCGAGCAGCCACTGGCGGCGGCCGCGGGGCGCGTGCGCTTCGTAGGCCGTCCGTTCCTCGCCCGCCAGCATGTTCCGCATGATCAGCTCGCGGGTGGCCAGGTCGGGCCAGCGTTCGTGGAGCAGGACCCAGCCTCCGGGTTGCGGCTCGGAGAGGGTGTGGTGTTCCGGTTCGCGGTCCACCCGGCGGATGTGCGGGTCGCTGTCGAAGCGGCGGTCGCGCCAGCCTGCGAGTTCGGCCCAGACCCGGCCCTGTCGGACCAGTTGCATGTCGGCTTCGAGCGTGGTGTCGGTGACGGAGGCGACACGGATCAGGCAGTCGAGCCGTTCGCCCGGCTCGGGGGGCGCGCCGTGGAAGCGGATCTCGCGCATGCCGACGGGGAAGACGGTGGTGCGGGTGGGGAGTTGGGCCATTATCCAGTAGCCGAGCAGTTGGCCGACGTTGTCCAGCAGGGCTCCCGGAGCGGGTGGGGTGGTGATGACTCCTCGGACGTGGGCGTCGCCGATCGCGGTCAGTTCGGTGACGCCCTGGAAGCGTGGGCCATGGAACATCCAACGACGGGTGTACAGCTCACGGGCCGTCAGCTCGCAGGCGCGTTCCTTCTCCTTAGGGAAGGTCCAGGCGGTGGCCGGTCGCGGACCGTGTTCCCGGGCGAGTTCGACCGTGGCTCGGGCGTAGGGACCGAGGGTGGCCGTCACCCGGACGGCACCGGAGGGGTGCGGGGGCTCGGGGGTGATGTGGACGGGAACGTCCACCGCGGGGATGGCGTTGATCCACTGGTTGAGCCGGACGTCGTGGACAGCGACCGCGCGCAGACCGGAAGCCGCCTGCTCGGCGAAATCCATCATGTGCCCGATGATGGTGGTGCCGGGCACGACGGGCCAGCGCTCCGCGGGAGCGGCCTGCGGCGGTTGTTTGAAGAAGCAGTGGTCGAGCAGGTACGGCATGGTGTCGATCGAGACCCGCAGCGAGGTCCGCAGCTCGCGCGGGGTGGACGGTGGCGGGCCGGCCAAGGGCCCGTTCGGCCGGGGAGCGTACGCGGAAGCCCGAGGCGCGGTGGATCGCGGGCCGCCGTGCCGGCGCGCGGTGAGGACGTCCGCCGCGAGCGCCGCGGTGTCGTCGAGCAGCGCGGAGAACTCGGCGGCCAGCGGGTCCTCGGCGGCGAGGGCGTCGAGGCCGGACGGCAGCGTGCCTTCGGCCACCCGGCGTGGCCGCGCCAGCGCGGCGCCGATCTCCGTGCGCGTGGGTTCGCCGAGGGAGATCAGCGCGCCGCCGAGGTCGAGCCGGACCGAGCGGTGCGCGACCTCGCGCGCGGGCGTGGGGCGGAGCGCGGCCGTGTTCGGCCTGGCCCCGTCGGCCCACAACGCCGTGGCTACGCGGCGCAGTTGGGGGAGGCCGGAACGGTGCGGGGAGTGGGCGGCGACCACGAGGTGTTCGGAGCCTCGCAGCGTGTCCGCGATCAGTGAGCCGACCTGGCCGGCTCCGAGTTGGACGAAGGCGCGGAAGCCGGCCGCGTGCATGGCCTCGATCATCTGTCGGAAGCGGACCGGCTCCAGGAGGTGTCGTACGAACAGCTCCCGTATTTCTCGTGGTCGCGCGGGGTACTCCCCCGCCGTGGTGGCGGACCAGACGGGCAACCGCGCGGGGTGCAGCGTGTAGGTGTCCGCCGCCTTCCGTATCGGGTCCAGATACGGCCGCAGCATGGGGGTGTGGAAGCCTGACCGGAACGGCAGGACCTGCGAGATCGCGCCCTTTTGGCGGAACAGGGCGACGAATTCGTCGACCGCGGCCGACGGGCCGCAGATCATGGACTGGTGGGGTGCGTTGTCGTGCGAGAGCACGACCTGCGTCTGGCCGTCGAGGGCTTCCATCACGCGATCCGCGGGCGCACCGATCACCGCGAAGGCCAGGCCCGGCACACGCAGGGCGTCCGGATCGAACGTGGCCAGGAACGCGTCGACCTCCTCTTGAGCGTGGATCCCGGCGGCGGCCATGGCGGTCCATTCGCCGAGGCTGTGTCCGGCGAGCGCGTCGGGCACGATGTCCATCCGCTCCAGTGCGGCGTGCAGGAGGCGGCCGAGTTGGAATACACCGGTGCCCTGACGGCCGATGTCGCCGACCGTGACGTCGGTACCGGAAAGCGACCACGGGAGGCCGAAGTGGCGCGCCACGTCGTCGCAGTTGGTGTCGAAGTCGGCTTCGAGGCCGGGAAAGACGAAGGCGAGACGGCCGCCGGTGTCACCCAGCAGCGGCTCGGGAACGAACCACAGGTCGTTCTTGCCTCGCCATGGCCGGCCCCGGTCGACCGCCTTGCGGGCCAGCGCCAGCCGTTTGGCCGTCGGGTCCACCACGCCGAGCCGGACCGGGCCGGCGGGGTCGGGTCCGGTCTCGTCCGAGGCGGTGGCGAGGAGGGTCGCGTCATCGCGGTCGAGCAGGCGGGCCAGTTCGGCGGGTGCTGCGGCTGCCAGCCGCAGCACCCGTTCGGGCTCGCGCACCACCGCCGCGGGCCCGCCGGTGACGGACGGAGCGGCGACGGAGGCGGGCTGCTCCAGGACGACATGGGCGTTGATGCCGCCGAAGCCGAAGGCGTTGACCGCGGCACGGCGCACGGTGCCGTGGGTGTCGGTCACCCACGGCACCGCGGCGTCCACGGTGGTGAAGCGGGTGCGGGCGAGTGCCGGGTGCGGGTCGTCGCAGTGCAGGGTCGGCGGGAGGACGCCATGGTGCACGGCGAGTGCGGCCTTGATGAGCCCGGCGATCCCCGCGGCGGGCATGGTGTGACCGATCATGGACTTCACCGAACCGATCACACCGCGGGGCGCATCGCCCGGCGGGCCGAAGACCGCGGCGACCGTCTCCAGCTCGGCGGTGTCGCCCGCCGGGGTGGCGGTGCCGTGGGCTTCGAGCAGCCCGACGGAACCGGGCTCCGAGGGGTCCCGGCCGGCACTGCGCCATGCCTGGCGGATCGCCTCGGCCTGGCCCGCGGAGTCCGGGCTGAACAGACTGCCGGTGCGGCCGTCGCCCGCGACGCCGGTGCCGGTGATCACGGCGTAGATCCGGTCTCCGTCGCGGTCGGCGTCGGCGAGCCGTTTGAGCACCACGACGCCGGTGCCCTCGCCGATGAGCACCCCGTCGGCGTCCCGGTGGAACGGCCGGATCCGCTCGCTCCGGGACAGGGCACCGAGTTGTGAGAACACGCTCCACAGCGTGATGTCGTGGCAGTGGTGGACTCCCCCGGCCAGGACGACGTCGCACCGGCCGCTCTCCAGCTCGCGGGTCGCGTGGTCGACCGCGATGAGCGAGGAGGCGCACGCGGCGTCCACCGTATAGGCCGGGCCCCGCAGGTCCAGTCGGTTGGCCAGCCGGGAGGCGGCCAGGTTGGGCACGAGCCCGATGGCCGACTCCGGTGCCTCGGGGCCCAGTTGGTCGGTGAAGGCGCGGCGCACCTCGTCGAGGCGCTGTTCTCCGAGGTCCGGCAGGAGTTCCCGCAGCGTACGCACGAGCTGGCCGGCGGTGCGCACCCGCTGGTCGAGGCGGACCAGGCCGGGGGTGAGATATCCGCCGCGGCCCAGGACGACTCCGGTGCGGCGCCGGTCGGCGAAGAGCCGGTCGGCGCCGCCCGCGTCGCGGACCGCCTGGGACGCCACCCGCAGTGCGATCAGTTGGTCGGGCTCGGTGGCCCGCACGGAGGCGGGCATGATCCCGAACGCGGTGACGTCGACATGGGCGAGGTCGTCGATGAAGCCTCCGCGCCGGCAGTAGACGCGGTCGGCACGGCGTTCGGCGTCCGGGGCGTAGTACACGGCGTCCCAGCGGGCCGCGGGGACGTCGCTGATCGCGTCGACGCCGTGGACGAGGTTGTGCCAGTACGTGTCGAGGTCGGGCGCTCCTGGGAAGAGCGCGGCCATACCGACGATGGCGATCGGGCAGGCTCTGGCCATCGCGGCGGTCACCACCCCGAGGCGGTGTAGACGACGGCAGCGCTCTCCTGCGGGCCCCACGCCAGTTCGCGCAGCAGGCTCATGGCGCCCTCGTCGGGATCGATGAGGCGGATGCCGCGTGCCGCGTAGGTGCGCATCAGTTCCGGTGTGACCATGCCGTTGTTGGTGCCGGTGGGCGCCCACGGGCCCCAGTGGACGGTCAGCCCGCGGCGGTCGTTCCGGTCGCCCCAGGCGCGTCCGATGGCTTCGAGGGCGTCGTTGGCGGCGGCGTAGTCGGTCTGGCCGCGGTTGCCCAGGGTGGCCGCGATGCTGCCGAACAGCACTGCGAGGCGGGGGCCGTGCGGGAGTCCGTCGACGGCGTCGAGCAGAGTCCTGGCGCCGTCGGTCTTGGTGCCGAAGACCCGGTCGAAGGCCTCCGGGGACTTCTCGGCGAACAGCTTGTCCTCGATCACACCGGCCGCGTAGACGACCGCGTCGAGTCTGCCGTGTTCGGCGTGCACGTCCTTCACCGCGCGGTACACGGCCTCGGTGTCGAGCACGTCCACGCAGTGGTAGCGCACACGGCTGCCCAGCCGGGTGAGTCGGTGGACGGTGTCGCGGACCTCTTGCTCGGCCTGGATCCTTCCGATCTCCCGTTCGACCTGAGCCGGGGATCTCATGCCGTCCGCGATCAGCTCGGCTCGCAGCTCGGCTTCAGTGGTGGCGGCCGTCGCCGGGGTTTCGTCCAGGACGGGCAGGGGCGTGCGGCCGAAGAGTTCCAGGCGGCAGCGGGCAGCGGTGGCGAGGACGGTGGCGAACCTGGCTGTGATGCCACGCGCCCCGCCGACGAGGAGTACCACCGACTCGTTGTCGAGTCCGAGAGCCGCGGCCTCGGCGGCGCCGTCGTCGGAGGGTCCCGCGCCGGCGCTGTCCAGGACGCCGCGGTCGGTCTCGGTCATCCGCAGCCCGCGCCGGGTGTTCCCGGCGCGCAGCACGACCGGCTCGCGGTCGGTGGAGGTCAGCTCCGCGACGATCGCTTCGGCCGCGACGGACGGGTCTGCTCCGGCAGGCTGTTCGATGACGCGGGCGATGGTCTGCGGGTACTCCCTGGCCAGTGAGCGGAACAGTCCGCGCAGGCCCTCGGACGCACCGACGACCAGCAGCCGGCGCGGCCCGGCGGCCAGGGCGGACTGGTAGAGGGGGACGGCGCCGGGCAGCACCGGCTCGTGGGCCGGACCGCCGTCCGGGGAGGCGAGGTGGATCAGGCCGTCGAAGCGGCCGCCCTCAGGGATTCCGGTGGCGGTGACGGTCCGGGCACCGCAGGAGTCGAGCCGCTCGGCGACGGCCCCCGCGAGCGGGCCTTCGCCGATGACCAGGAATGTCCGTCCGGCGAGTTCGGAGGGTTCCAGGGGGGCGGGCGCGAGGTCGTATTCCGACATCACCAGCCGTTTGGGGGCCGTGACGACTGCTTCGGCGTCAGCGGGTGGTGCGGCCGGTTCCGCCGCGGCGGGCTCGGAGGCGGAGGGCTCGGGCGGTGGAGTGTCGTCCTGCCGCGCGGCGACGATCAGTTCGGCGATGCCCGCCGCGGTGCGCGCCCTGGTCAGCTCCTCCGTGGCGGCGTCGTCGGTGGCGGGCAACCGGAGCCGTCGAGCGAGCCGGCCGACGATCTCGGCGCGCTTGATGGAGTCGACACTCAGGTCGGCCTCCAGATCCAGATCGGGTTCGATCATGTCGGCCGGATAGCCGGTTCGTTCGCCTATCACGTCCAGGACGGCCGCGAGGACCGCATCCGTGGTCAGCTCGGTCGGCGCCGCGTCCGGGGCGGTGGGCTCCGGGACCGCCTCGTCGGCGGGTGCCGCGGTCGCGGGGAGAGTCGCACCGTTCAGCTCATGGGGCGTGTACTCCACGAGCTCCGGTCCGGTCCGGCCACCGGGGGCGGCGCCGAGGTAGCTCAGCAATACGTCGCGCTGAGCGGCGATCATCTCCCGGCTGGTACGCAGGAATTCACTGATGAGGGCATCGCCGCCGGTCCCCGACGCGCCAGGGGCGGGTTCGGTGCGGAGCACGTCTCCATGCTCTGCGTCTCTGCCGGAACGAGTGGTCACAAGTGCCTCCGGGATGCGCTGGGCGGGATGCAGGGCTGCGGCGGGGATGGCGCCGTCGGAGGTGCGGACGAGGTGGCCGTCGATGGTCCAGCCCGCGCGCCTGCGACGGGGGGCCTGGACCGCGTCGACGGCGTCGCGGCCCTCGAACAGCCAACCCGTGCGTACGTCGGCCCCGGCGACGGCGAGTTCGGCGAGCGCGGCAAGGAATCCGGTCAGGCCCGTGCCGCGCCGGGCCTCCAGGGTGACGGTGCGGTGCGGGCGGTCGCCGAGGATTTCGGTGACCTGCCTGGTCAGCACCGCCCCAGGTCCCGCTTCGACGAAGATTCGGGCACCTGCCTCGTACATGCCCTCGATCTGCTCGACGAAGCGGACCGGCGATCCGATCTGGGTGGCGAGTTCGGCGCGTATCGCCTCGGGGGTGGTGGGATAGACCGCGGCAGTGCGGTTGGACCACACCCGGATAGACGGTGTCTCCAGCGGTACCGAGGCCAGCGTCGCCGCGAAGGTGCCGCCGGCGGTCGCGACCAGG
Source organism: Streptomyces sp. NPDC001750 (assembly GCF_042892615.1). NCBI lineage: Bacteria > Bacillati > Actinomycetota > Actinomycetes > Kitasatosporales > Streptomycetaceae > Streptomyces > Streptomyces sp. NPDC001750. Next base: position 87,242 of record NZ_JBIAUE010000011.1, read on the forward strand.
GTGCTGTGGAAGGCGCAGGCCACGGCGATCCGTTTCGCCTTCAGCCCCTGCGCGCGCAGCCGCTCCACCGCTGTCTCCACGTCGTCGGTGGGGCCTGATATCACCGTCTGCCGGGGTGAGTTGTGGTTGGCGACGACGACGGAACCGGCTACGCCCGCCTTCTCCAGGGCGGCGTCAGTCTCCGGCGCCGAGGCGGTGACCGCGGCCATGGTGCCGGGGTCGTCGCCGCAGGCGGCGAGGACGGATTCGGCACGCGCCCTGCTGCACCGCAGCAGTTCCTCGGGGCCGAGGACGCCGGCCGCGGCGAGGGCCGCGAGTTCGCCGTAACTGTGTCCGGCCGCCATCGCCGGGCGGACACCGACACGGCCGAGCAGATGGTGGGCGGCGAGCCCCGTGATGCCGAGGGCCGGCTGGGCGACACGGGTGTCGGTGACCCGCTCGGCCAGGGCCTGGCGTCCGGCCTCGTCGAAGCAGGCGGGTGGGAAGAGGGCCGCTGCGACGGACTCGTCGAGGCGAAGGAAGCGCTGGAGTTCGGGGAAGGAGACGAACAGGTCGGCGAGCATGCCGGGTCGCTGGCTGCCCTGCCCGGGGAAGAGGAAGGCGATCTCGCCCGGTTCGGTGCCGTCCGCGAGATGGATGCCGTCGTCGGGAGCGTGTTCGCCGTCGACGGCCCGGCGAAGCGCTGCCGTCAGCTCCGGCACGGAGGAGGCCAGTACGGCGATGTGGGTGGGCAAGCCGCGCACGGCCGCGAGGTCGGCGCGCCGGGAGGCGGCCAGGGCGAGGTCCCGCAGGCGCGGCGGCCGGTGCGCGGTGTGGTCGGACTCGGCGAGAGCGAGAAGTTCGCGGGCGGCCTTGGCGGCGGCTTCCCGGTCGGCGCCGCGGAAGGTGAACAGTTCGGCGGGCCACTCGTCGCGGGCGTGGGTGGGCGGGGCGCCGTCGCCGTGGGCGCGCAGAACGACGTGGAAGTTGGTTCCGCCGAAGCCGAAGGCGCTGACACCGGCGACACGTTCGGTGGGCGGCGCGGGCCAGGGCCTGGCCCGGGTGTGGAAGGCGAAGGGGCTGGTGCGTTCGTCCCAGGCCGGGTTCGGCCGTCGCAGGTGCAGCGTCGGGGGCTTGACACCGTGATGCAGGGCGAGCGTGGTCTTGACCAGTCCGGCGAGGCCCGCCGCACACTTGGTGTGACCGATCTGGGACTTCACCGAGCCGAGGGCACAGCCGCCGGGGTCTGCTCCGGCCTCGGTGAAGACCGCGGTCAGGGCGCTCAGCTCGGTGCGGTCGCCGACGACGGTGCCGGTGCCGTGAGCCTCGACCACGCCGACCTCGGCCGGTGAGATCCCGGCGTTCCGGTAGGCCCGTGTGAGTGCCCTGCGCTGACCGTCCGCGTGCGGCGCGGTGAGGCCGAGGGCCCGGCCGTCGCTGGAGCTGCCGACGCCCTTGACGACGGCGTAGATCCGGTCGCCGTCCCGTTCGGCGTCGGCAAGTCGCTTGAGGACCACGCAGGCCACGCCCTCGCCGAGTGCGATGCCGTCGCCGGAACGGTCGAAGGGCGCGGAACGGCCGGAGGGGGACAGTGCGTGCGCGGAGGCGAAGAGCAGGTAGTCGTTGATGCCGTTGTGCAGGTCGGCGCCGCCGCACAGCACCATGTCGCTGGTGCCGACCGTCAGTTCCTTGCAGGCCATGTCGACCGCGGCGAGGGAGGAGGCACAGGCGGCGTCGACCGTGTAGTTGGCCCCTCCGAGATCGAGGCGATTGGCGATCCGCCCGGCGATGACGTTGGCGAGGACACCGGGGAAGGAGTCCTCGGTCAGGCGCGGCAGCTGGGCATCCAGCCCGGGGGGAAGCTGTCCGACGTAGGCAGGCAGGACCGTTCGGAGCGTCATGGTGTTCGACAGGTCGCTTCCCGCCTCGGCCCCGAACACCACGGAGGCACGGTCCCGCCGAAACGGGCGGTCGGCGTAACCGGCGTCGGCGAGCGCGCGTCGCGCCACGTCGAGGGCCAGCAGTTGGACCGGTTCGATGCTCGACAAGGAGGCGGGCGGGATGCCGTAGTCCAGGGGTTCGAAGGGGATCTCGGGCAGGAAGCCGCCCCAGCGCGAGGGGGTGTGTTCTCCCGCCCCGTCCTCGGCGTAGTAGAGGGAGGGGTCCCAGCGCGAGGTGGGCACCTCGGTGACGGCATCGGTGCCCGACAGCACGTTCCCCCAGAAGGACTCCAGGTCGGGCGCCTCGGGGAACACGCAGGCCATCCCCACGATGGCGATGTCCAGGGGTTCGGGTGCGGCGTCCGGCTCGTCCGACCCGGTGTCGAGTTCAGCCCTGCGTCGGTCGAGAAAGGTCTGCGCGCCGGTGGTCACCGCGGTGTGCAGCGCGGCGACGGTGGTGACCTCCGACCGGAGGACGGCGACCTGCCCGGCCATGAACATGCCCTCGCAGCGCTGCCGGTCCTCGTCGACCTCGCGCAGTTCGTCACCGACGCGTTCGATGCCCTTGCTCGCCAACCTCAGTCGTCCGACGTTGAGTTGTTCCAGCTGCTCCCATGCCTCGCGACTGGGTACGTCTCTGGCCCGCAGCTGTTCCTTGCGGGCCGCGAACTCGTCCGTGAAGGGGCTGCGGACACAGCGAGTGGCATGACCGGGTGCGGTTTCCAGCAGTTCGGTGCGCTCGGCGTCGACCATCTGCTGCTGGAAGAGCGGCTGTACCGCGCCCGCCGCCACGGCCTCCTCCGTGAAGAGGTAGGCGGTACCCATGAGGACTCCGATCGCGGCACCCCGCGCGGCCAAGGGGGCGGTCATGGCGGCGACCATGGCGGCGGACCGCTCGTCGTGCACGCCGCCGGCGAACAGCAGTTGGAGTTCGGCGGCGGCGTCCTTCCCGGCAGCCGCGAGGAAGTCGTCCACCACGTCGAGCTGCGCCTGCCACAGCGGAAAACTGGCCCGGGGTCCGACGTGGCCACCGCACTCGGAGCCTTCGAAGACGAACTTGCGTGCACCGGATTCGAGGAACTGGCCCAGCAGGCCGGGCGAAGGCACGTGCAGAAAGGTCGAGATGCCGACTTCTTCAAGGGCCACGGCCTGCGCGGGACGTCCACCGGCGATGATGGCGTGCGAGGGGCGGATCTCCCGGATGACCTCCAATTGCGCGTCCTTGATGGCCTCGTCGGCGAAGCCGAGGACCCCGACGCCCCAAGGTTCCTCGCCCAGGGTGCTGCGGGTCTCCGCCAGCAGCGCGCGCGTCCGCCGCCCGTCGGACACGGCGAGCGCGATGAACGGCAGGGCGCCCTCGGCGGCCACGGAGGCGGCGAACGCGGCTTGGTCGCTCACCCGTGTCATCGGCCCCTGGACAACCGGGACCCCAGTACCGAAAGCACGGCTGCCCGTGCTGTCCGGCCCGAGCACGGGCACGTTCTCGGCGAGCGTGTCGCTCACCGCCCCCCGTATGCCGCGTATCGCCGCGCCCAGCGTGCCCCAGGCCCGTTGGAAACGGACCGCCAGGAACGCGTCCTGGCCGATCTCCAAAGGGGCTGCGATGCCGTCCGGGCCGGGGGTACGTCGTCGCAGCACGCGCAGACCGTCCTCCACCACGGTCTCCGAGCCGTCGAGTCCGACGAGCGCGCTGGTGATCTCCGCAGGGAGTTCCGCCTCTGCGAGCAGCGCGGTCTGGGTGTCGAGGACCACACCGCAGGCGCCACCGGCGACCGCTGCCGCCGCGGTGTGCGCGCCGATTCCGCCGCAGGCCCACACCGGCAGCCGATGGGACGCGTCCGCGAGCAGTTGCTGCAGCAGCACGAACGTGCTCAGCTCGCCCACCCGGCCGCCGGCTTCATGGCCGCGGGCGATCAGTCCGTGTGCCCCGGCCGCCACGGCGGCGCGCGCCTGAGCGCCGGAGGTCACTTCGGCCAGCACACGTCGCCCGGGGAAGTCGGCGGCGTTCACTGTCGCCCCGACGCCGAGGACCACGGTGTGGACACACGCGGGAAGGTCCGACGCGGGGATGCAGCCCCCTTCTCCGAGTCGTACGCCGAACCCGCGGCGCGCCCACTCGGTGGCCAGGCCCAACTGCTCACGAGCGGACCGGGCATCGCCCGTCAGGTCGAGTACTCCCAGTCCGCCGGCGCGCGCGGCGGCCGCGGTGAACCGTGCCGACGCGACACCGAACGGATGCACTGCGAGGACGACGTCCGCCGTTGTGGACATGCCACCATCAGTGCCGGCACCAGGCGTGCACATGAAAAACTCCAGGGGACGAGGAGGCGCGCGAGATCGAATGTCCAGGAACGACGCCAGCCACTCTCTTTGCGAGACGCATAAATACGCGCAGGCCTGACTCGACCTCGAAAGAAGAGCGAACTGCCGACGAATCAAGCGCCTCGGGGAGGGTGGGGGGTAAGGCGTTCGAGAGCGGGCAGACGCGATCGTACTACGGAGTACGAGAATCCACTCCGCCTCTTCGGTTACAGCTTGACATCGACGGATCGAATTATCAGGGCCCACCGAGCAAACAACACCCATTGACACGAGTCGACCCGATCCCGAAACGAATTAAGCAACAAAATTTCCGAAATCGCCTGAACATACCCTTACGAATGCACATGCTTGGTCCGCGCGAATGCGAACTCATCGCATATGCCAACAGCACCCCACAGACGGGGGGTCGACGCCTGGCACCCGACGCGCCACGGGCGCCTGCGACACAGGAATCCGCCAGCCCGCCCGACGCACCCATATCGATGAAGGCGGAGGCTGCGCGACTATTTCATTCGTAGATCAACGGATCCGGCCCAACGGAAGCCGAGGGTAGGAAATTCGCCACCGCTGACCGATCGAACGCCTCGGCAACATTTCGCATTGACGCGTACACGCCAGCCGAGATACGGTCCCTCCGCCGAATTGGCGCACCCCCCACGAAAATGGCTTCCACTTCGGCTGCTTTGAGGCGGGAGCCAGAAGGAGACATTTTAATGTCCAGCCTGCCCAAAAAGTCGAGCTCAAGGTTACCCAAGTCATTCACGCGCGCGGCGATCGGCCTGGCAGCGGGGGTTCTGCTCGCGGGGAACGTGACCGCGGGGGTCGCTTCCGCAGATGCCGCCGACACCCCCCGTCACCACGCGAACGCCGAACTCCTCGACTCCCGCTGTGCCGTTCCGGCAGACCATGACCCGGACATCACCCGGACCGTGTACCGGACAGCGGTCGAGCGCGGCGTCACCGACAAGGTGATGCTCGCCGCGTTCGAGACGGGCTGGGTGGAGTCCCACATGAACAACCTGGACTGTGGCGACCGCGACTCGCTCGGCGTCTTCCAGCAGCGCCCGAGTCAGGGCTGGGGCACCCCGGAAGAGTGCATGGACCCGGTGCACGCCACCAACGCGTTCCTGGATCAGGCCATTCCGAACGACGCCGACAACCCCGGCTTCACAGCGGGCGAACTGGCACAGAGCGTGCAGCGATCGGCGTTCCCGGACCGGTACGACGAGAGCGAGGCGAAAGCCCTCGCCCTGATCGCGGAAGTCCAGGGCTGACGCTCCCCAAGTGCTCCAACCGATCGGAGTCCTGCGCCGGCCGGGGCTCCCCCCGTTCACCACCGCACCGGCGCTCCGCCCGCTCCGGCCGGTCTTCCAGCAACCACACACACTCCAGGAGTGAAACATGCGCTCGTCAAGAGCTCGCAGCCGCCTCGCATCGCTCTCCCTCGCGCTGGCCGCCGTTTGCCTCGCGGCCTCGGGTGCGTACGCCGCCGACGCGGAACCGGCCGCCGCCGGCAAGTATGTCGCGCTCGGCGATTCGTACGCCGTCGCGCCCGGCACACGCGAATACGACAACCCTGACGACCCGTGTCGTCGCGGCCCGTCGACGTACCCTCGGCTGTGGGCCCAACAGCACCCCTCGTACTCTTTCGTCGAGGCGTCGTGCTCCGGCGCGACCACCGCGGACCTGACAGGCCAACAGGTTCCGCAGCTCACCGCGGACACCACACTGGTGACGGTGCACGTGGGCGGCAACGACGTCGGCTTCGTCGAGGTGCTGAAGAACTGCATCCTCACCATCGACGACAAGGACTGCATTGCCGGAGTGGAGGCCGCGAAGGCCGCCGCGACCAGCAGCCTGCCAGGCGCTCTGGCGAGCACGTACGCGGCGATTCGGGCAAAGGCACCGAACGCCAAGGTCGTGGTCGTGGGCTACCCCCGGCTCTACACGATCGGCGGCACTTGCGGCATTCTCGGGCTGAGCGACCGCGAGCGGACGGCACTCAATTCGGGGTCCGACACCCTCGACTCGGTTCTGGCGTCCGAAGCCGGAAAGGCCGGGTTCACCTTCCTCGACCCGCGTACCGCGTTCGACCCGCACACGATCTGCTCCAAGGGTCAGGCCTGGGTGACAAGCCTGGAGTGGGACAAGATCAACGAGTCCTACCACCCCAACAAGGCCGGACACGGCGAAGGGTACCTGCCCTTGCTGAACGCGATCACCGGCTGATCGCGGCCGGCTGTCCGGCAGTCCCGGACACCGCGCGGCGTCCAGGAATCCGACGGCGCGATCGTCGGCGCCGGATCACCGGCCGTCGTACCACCGTGGCCCTCCACCCGCGGAGACGCATCGCGCCCCGACAGCACCGACGCGCCCGCCCGTGGAACGACCGCCGGTCGCTGCCCCGGTTCGAGAGAACCGGGGCAGCGACCGGGTGCAACGTCTTTCGCCACGTCGCCACGGCAGCCGGCGGCGCCGCCACGACTTCACCGGGCGTTCCAGACCGGCCGGACCGCGTGGTTACCGGACGTCGTAGGCGCGGGTGATGGTCTGGGTGACCGCGTTGCCGTTGGCATCGGTGAGGGTGGCCTTCAGTGCGACCTGCTTGCCGGAGGCGCCGGTGTGGTCGAGGACGGCCGTCCAGGCGCCGTCCTGCCGCTCGGTCGGCGCCTGGGTCCAGGTGGCGCCGCCGTCGTAGGAGTACGACAGCGAGGCCGACTCGATCGTGCCCGGGGTGTACCCGGCATGGCCCTCGGCCGACAGTCCGACCTTGATGCCGCTCCGCGCGGGCAGGGTGTTCATGCCGTCCACCGGCACGTCGTACGCCGGGTGGAGGATCGGCAGGCCGCGCGAGTAGACGTCCGGCTCCCGGTGCGAGCGGAAGCTCCAAGTGGTGTCGGCAGCGGTGGAACGCAGCCAGTTGCGGTCCCCGGTGTAGATCTTCTCCAGGTGCTGGGTGAGTTCGTACGCGGAGTCCTCGTCCGGCACCTCGAACACGCCGTACGGGTCGATGCGCCGGGCGATCTCTTCACCATTGCGCTTCAGCCTCAGGTTGCCGATGTCGCCGAACGACCCGCCGTAGGACCAGTGGTCGCCGGAGCCGTCGACCCACAGCGCGTTCTGGAAGCCGATCAGGTTGCCCTGCCGCTCGGCGGTCAGCATCAGCTTGCCGTCGGAGTCGCGCGGCGCGGCCGGCCGCAGGGGGCCGCGGTACCACTCCTCGGTGCTCTGCTGTCCGGCCCGGTAGATGCGCTCCCGGTCGCCCATGAACGCGGCGAACGGGAAGCTGGTCATCGCGCCGTGGTACCAGGCGTCGTCGCCCGTCGTGTAGTACGCGGTGCGGGTACCGGGCACGTGGACCGTGCCGTACGGACTCACCGGGAGGTAGGCGTCGCCGCTGCCGGCGGGGCGGATGAACATGGCGTCGAGGTAGTCGGCCTCCTTGCCCATGGCATGCCACTTCTCGGTGACCCGGGCCAGCCGGGAGTCCTTCGGCCGGTGGACCTGATCGGAGTTCAGCGGCCCGTCGGTCGGGAACGACAGGTTGTAGACGTAGGACGAGCCGCCCTCGGACCCGGTCGCACGCCAGGTGGGCCGGAACTCGAAGCTGCCCTTCCGGGCTCGCCCGTCGACGGACGCGTAGAACTTCTGGACGGTGGTGCCGGCCACGAGCGATCCGGACAGCTGCCAGGTGTCGTCCCATGCACGGACGTAGCTGAACGTGGTGTGTTTCACCGTCGAGGGGCGATCGGTGTGCAGGCTCAGTCGATGGGCCTTGCGGGCGTCGAGGACGACGGTGGTGTCATGGGTGATCCGCAGCTGCGGGTGCGCGAGGTAGCTGACCGATTCGGGCGCGTTGTCCGCGTCGTTCGTCGTCACGAAGCTGCTGAGGGCGTAGTCGCCCGGGCGCACGATGTACGCCTGCTCGGCCGCGCCCTGATTGTTGCGGCGCTCGCCCTTGTCGGTGTCGAGGCTGACGAGGTCCAGCGAGGAGGAGCCGCTCGCAGGTTTGCCGTGGCGGTCGATGACCTTGACCCGGACGGTGACCGTTTCCGGCTGGACGTAGAGCGTGACCGGGACGGAGACGCTCACGTCGTCGCCGGTGGCCAGGATCCTGCCGGTGACCGCGCCGTACTGGGCGGCCTTGAGACCGGCGGTGGGATCGATCCGCAGCGGCACCTGGGCGGTGGCACCTGCGGGGACGGTCACCCGGTTTTCCTCCAGCTCGATGATGCCGGAGTGGACATCGCTGCCGTCGTTGCCGTGCACCCCGCCGACTTTCAGGCGCAGGGTGATGTCACTGTCGCCGACGTTGGTGAAGGGCACCTCCACGGTGGTGCGGTCCGAGGCGTCCTGCGGCCAGTTGTAGGTGCCGGCTTGGACGGCGGGCGCGGACAGTACCTTCTGGTTCACCGCGGCGAACACGTCGAGGACCCCGGCGCCCGTCTGGTCCGCGCCGGCGACCTTGCCTGCGGTGCGGGCGGAGGAGACCAGGGCGGCCCTTATCTGCTGCGCTGTCCAGTCGGGGTGCGCCTGGCGGACAATGGCCGCGGCGCCCGCCACGTGCGGGGTCGCCATGGAGGTGCCCGACATCGTCTGATAGGCGTAGACGCCGCGGCCGCCCGCGGCCGCGGCCGAGATGCCGACGCCGGGGGCGGCGATCTCGGGCTTGAGGGTGTGGGTCACGGCCACGGGACCGCGGCTGGAGAACCACGCGGTGGTGTCGTCGCGGTCCACGGCGCCGACGGTCAGCACGCCGGGCACACAGCCGGGCGAGGTGACGGTCTCCGTGCCGGATCCCAGGTTGCCGGCTGCGACGACGAACAGGGTGCGCCTGCTCCTCGACAGTTGCTGCGCGGCCTGGGCCAACGGGTCGGTGCAGTCGTCGATCGCGGAGTTGCCGAGGCTCATGGAGACGACATCGGCCTCCTGGTCGACGGCCCACTGCATGCCCGCGATGATCCAGGATGTCTGACCGTAGCCCCGGTCGTTGAGGACCTTGCCGATGAGCAGTGAGGTTCCGGGAGCGACGCCCTTCTTGAGTCCGTCACTGGCCGCTCCGGAGCCGCCGACCGTGGAGGCGGTGTGGGTGCCGTGACCCTGCAGGTCGTTGGTACTGGTGGCGTCCGTGAAGTTCTCGGACGTGGCGATCCGGCCCTCCAGGTCCGGGTGCGCGGCGTCCACGCCCGTGTCCAGCACCGCGACCTTGGTGCCCTTCCCGTCCTTGCCGGCGGCCCAGGCTTCCGGCGCGTGCACCTGCGCGGTGGACCGGTCCAGCGCGGCCTCGACTCTGCCGTCCAGCCACAGCTTCTTCAGCGTGGAGGCGGAACGCGAGCGGGTGTTGGTGACGTCCTGCCAGAACGTGGCGGCAGTGTCCTTGTCGGCCTTCAGCGCGACGCCGCCCACAGCCGGGAGGCTCAGGCCCCGCTCGGCCCCGCGAGGAACCGGCTGCGCGCCGACGGCGTCCACACCGTTCCGGTAGGTGGCGATGAGGGGCAGCGTGTCGGTACGCGTGTCGTCGTATCCCTGACGGATGAGCCCGGTGACATTGAACAGTTGCTTGTCGACCTTGCCCTCGGAGATCGCCTGCAAGGCGTCCTCCGGGTAGACGTAGAGGTCCCGGCCCATCTGATAGGTCTGCACAATCGGCTGTTCGCCGTCCTCGCGGGGCAGCACGGCCGCCGAGCTGCGGCCCGTCGGGTCCGTGGTCACCAGAACCTTGTCGCCGGTGACGAGCGTGACGGTCGCCCGCTTTCCGCCCGCTGCCGTGGCCCCGCTGCCGATGACAGGGCGTTTCCCCGAGCTGCCGTCGGGTGGCGTGTCCGCTGCCCCTGAGGGCGTGACCCCGGTGACTGCCAGGACGGCGGCGGTCGCCGCGCCCAGGGCTATACGCGTTGTGGAGCGCATGAGTCTCCCTACTTGATTCCGTGAACATGCCATTCCGCGGCTGCATCCTGGCAGACATGGGGATCACTCAGGGGTGCCGTGCGTGACGGATTTCCCACGTGACGGGTCTCCGCCACTCGGTCACCTCGACCGGTTCCCCGGCCGGTTCCTCGGCTCGCCGCGCATCCGCTGCTCGTCCGGATCGGGGTCGTCGAGGCAGCGGACGGCGGACGGATCGATCCCGTTGAAACCTCGGTGCAGGCTTCCGCCTCGCGGGGCTGCACCTGGTCGGGACCGCGGGGTTACGTACCGCTGCTCCGGTCGTGCCGGCACTCTCCGGACCACGGGATCAGCGGCGGCAAAGGGGAGATGTGTGGGGGTAGTTGACGGAGCGTCCGCGCGGTACGGCCGCCGCCGAAGGACGGAGGGACACCTCGGCCCTCGGCCTTCGGTCCGGGGAAAAGGTCAGAGCCAGCCCGCACGTGCAGCGTGCCACCCGAGCTGCAGGCGCGAATCCACTCCGGCGAGATCCATCAGACGGCGCATCCGTCGCTCCACCGTCCGTATGGAGAGCCCGAGCTGGGAGGCCGCGCGCCGGTCGGAGATCCCTGCCAGCAGCAGGGCGAGAACCTCCCGTTCCTCCTCGGTCGGCTGCTGATCCGCTGCCGGCTCCTCGCGCACACCCGTGGCCGTGGTGTAGATCGGCCGGGCTTGGGCCCATTCCTTCTCGAAGAGATGGACCAGGGCCGTCAGCAGACCGCTGCGGTGCACCACGATGGCGCTCGGCTCGCCGTCGGAGTCCGCCATGTCCAGCGGCACCATGGCACGCTCCCGGTCCGATACGAGCATCTTCAGCGGCAGCGAGTCGACCAGCCGAAGCTCGACGCCCGTCGTGATGGCCGCCCGCACGTCCCGCACCACGTCGTGACCGTCCAGATAGTTCTTGTCGGCCACCACCCGGAAGTCGACCCCGCGGTCGAGCGCGGCGCTCTCGGAGACGTCGGCTTCCTCGCGCGGCACCGCGATGGGCGTGCCCACCAGGAAGGCGAGCAGTTCCCGCTGGGCGCCGCACTGCAGTTGATGGAATCGGCGGGCGACCTGTTCCACGCCGACGACCACTTCCATGACACCGCCCGCTGTCTGGGCGTTGGTGGTGCGGTACTGCTCGGTCAGCATCGAGAACGCGGTCTCGGCCTGGTACAAGGCGTTGCGCTGCGCGACAAGGAGCGGGGCCAGGGCCACCGAGGGCGGTGTGAGCCGGTAACGGGCGGGCTGGAGACCGGCACCGCAACCGCCGGTGTCGGCCGCTCCGGACTCGGTGGCGACCGCCACCAGACCGCGTGCCGTCAGGTCGAGCAGGGTGCGTGCGGTCTCGGCCTCGTCGAGACCGCTCTGCCGGGCGAGGTCCTGCGCAGAGGCCGCCGGGCAGGCCAGCAGCGTCGTGTAGACGGCCTCTTCGGCGGGGCCCAGTCCCAGTGCCTGCAGCATCCGGTCCTCCTCGGGCGGCCATCGGGTCCGGCCCCGGCACACCTCTCCTGGCCGAATGGGTACTTCTCGGCCGCATCCTATCCCGCTGCCGGCATGTCGCCGCAGGGTGTGCTCCCGGTCCAGCCGGCCGGGATGCCTGCGTTCCGGTCGCCGTGACACGGACGCGAACTCCGCGTCGGCGGACGGCGGGACGAGACCGGTGACCGTACGGGGCGGCCGGCCGAATACCGGTTCCAGTACCAGGTGCCCCCGAAGTCGCCGCCCTTCTCGATGATCCGAACGCGTTCCACGCCCTGTTGCCGTGTACGCGCCCTGGCGAGGAGGCCACCGAATCCGCCACCGACAACGGCGACATCGACGGTGTCATGCACCGGTTGGCGCTCGACCACCTCTCCCACGTACGGATCGACGGCGTAGTGGCCGAACTCGGCGTCGGTGCCGCGGTACTGACGGGCGCCGTCGGGACGAACGCGCCGTTCACGCTCGATGCGGTAGCGCTGCCTCAGCTCGGTGAGGGTCGGTTCTTGCGGGGGTGCCATGCGGGGGCCTCAGTGGCCGACGGACTGGCCTCGCTGCACGGGATCTCGTTCGACGTGGACCATCGCGGGCTGTGGATCAGCGAACTCACGCAGAACCGCATCTCCTACCTGAGCCTCGACGACCACGGATCGGTGGTTTCCCCGCACACTGCTGTCCGCGTCGACGGCGGGATCGCCCAGACGGACTCCATCGCCGTGGACGCCGACGGCAACATCTACCAGGCGCTGCACGGACGGCCCGCGATGGTTGTGTACGACCAGTACGGTGAGCGCTTGGCGACGGTCGAGATTCCGGGCCGCGTCAAAGGCCTCAAGTCCGCGACGAACGTGGCGATCAAGCCCGGCACGACCACGGCGTACATGACCGTCAGCGGACCCGCCGGAGGGTATCTGTTCACCTTCGACGCGCCGGCGAAGGGGATCCGGCAGTCCAACGGCGGCTGACGCCCCCGTCCCTCACCCGCCGAACGGTCGCACCGGCCCCACCTCGATGTCGAGCAGCCGCCAAGCAGCGAGCGCCCTGCGCTCCCGCTCCTCCCGAGACGGGCCGGTGGCCGCACCGGAGACCATGGCGACAGCCAGCATGAGATCGTTCGCGGCACCCAGCCGATGGCCCTTCGGCAGGAGCACCCGCAGGACACGTTCGACGCGTTCGGACAGCACGCGAAGGCTGGAGTGCCCACCTTCCTCGTCCTGGTGGTGCAGGAGACTGATGAAAGCCGCCGACTCCGTCATGTGCCATGTCAGCACCCCCAGGACTCCGGCGAAAGTAGCCTCCTCGGCGGCGACCGCCTGCTCGACCTGGCGAACGTTTTCCTCCAGCACCTCGGACGCCACAGCAGCCCGGTCGGGAAAGTGCCGGTACAGGACGCCCTGCCCCACTCCGGCCCGGCGGGCGATCGCGGACAGGGGGGCGTCCAGGCCGAACTCCGCGTAGATCTCCCCGGCAGCGGCGGCCAAGGCGGCCCGGTTGCAGGCGGCGGCCTTCGGCCCCTGATTCGCTCGGCGCCGCTCGTCCGACATGGGTTGCTGCGTCACTCGGAAAGGGTATCGGGCCAAAGAAGCGGGACAGCGGCCTCATGAAGCCCGGGGATGCGGTGCAGAGGCCGGTGGCGGAAGAGAAGTCCAGCAGGGCCTCACGGGGGCGCGGTCGGCGCTGTCGTCGAGGAGTTCGGCCGGAAGGCCGAGGAACCGTTCAAGAGCGACGGGGCGGAAGAGGGCGGCATCGCCGCCCTCTTCCGCCGGGCCGACGCTGATGGAGGAGCCGTCGCGCGGTCATGCCTGCGGCGTGGTGGGGGAATCAGCCCCACGCGCCGAGGGTGAACTCGGCGATCACTGCCGAGAGCAGGAACGAAGCGGTGATCGCGACGAGCCCGACCGGGATGATCTTCCAGCCGATGCGGCGCAGCAACGGCAGATCCTTGCCCAGCGACAGGCCCGCGAGGGTCAGCATGATCGTGGCGATGGACAGGAAGTCCACCGAGCCGACCAGACTGTTGAGGCTGCCGGAGGCGAAGAACCACGGGCTGGACACGTACGCGCCCACCGTGGTGATCCACACGATCGCGGAGATCTTCCGGCTGACCTTGGCGAGGAACAGACCGAGCAGCACCAGGCCCAGCAGCACGGCGTAGCCACCGACGATGTTCCAGCCGATCGCGCCGGCCGCGACGGAGGCGGTACCGAGGCCGAGCACCGTCAGGACGCCGAGCGACAGCCAGAGCGGGATCCTGATCTCGCCCGAGGCGGCGGCGACTTCCTCCCGGAAGGCGCGGTTCGCGGCGGCTTCGTCCGTCGGGCCGTCCGGGGCCGAGAGGACGTCGGGCGTCGTCGTCTCCGGCGTGCGGGCGTCCTGACGGCGGGTGAGGAAGCGGTAGAACCGGTCCGCCAACGGCAGTGCCACGTAGATGCCCACGTAGACCCCGAGGATGGTGGTGATGAGGTTCGACACCGCCGCCATGCCGAGGATGGCCTCCTCGTGCCCCGGGTACGCGGCCACGATGCTGGCCGAGGACGCGGCCATCATCGATCCCGAGCCGACGCCGGCGCCCATGGCGAGGGCCAGCGGGTCGAAGATGTTCCAGTTCGCCACCAGCGAGGTCAGGAGCGTGATGAACACCGCTCCGAACATCGTGCCGAACACATACATGGCGAGGACACCGCGGTACTGGTCGGAGTCCGGTCCGTACTTCTCCGAGACCATCGCGAAAGACGGCTCGCGGTCCAGCGAGAAGGTGGCTCCGACCGTGGCCTTGCCCAGGCGCAGTGCGACGGCGAGCGGCAGGGCGACGGCCACCGTGCCCAGCAGATGGCCGATCTCCTGGAGCAGCAGCGCGGGCCCGGCCTTGACGAGCGTCGGCAGGCTGGGGCCGATGTTGAAGGCGAGCCGGGCGACCAGGAGCATCACGGCCACGCCGACGAGCGCGGACGCCACTTTCTGGAGGCGGATGCCGAGGGGGCGGACCTTCTGGACCGACACCAGCAGGCCCAGGATCAGGCCCCACACCATGGGGAAGACGATGACGGAGCCGACGCCGAGGTCGATGTCGAGCTGCCCGAGGGCCTGCACGACCAGGGCGATGACCAGGGCGAGGGCGGCGATCGGCAGGGTCTGACGCGACCCGGCGACGCGGTCCTCGGCCGCGGCGGTGAGGTTATTCATCTCGCCACCGCCTCCTTGCGGACGTCACGGCGGTAGGCCGCGGCGACGAAACGGGGCCGGTGCTCGGCATGGCCCGCCGCGTCGACGACGGTCCAGGCGAGCGCACGGGCCGCCTCGAACATCATGTCGTACGCCAGGGATGTGTCGGCGACGGCCGCGAAGGCATGGGAGTGGATGGGCGCGTCGGCTCCCGGAATGCTCAGCCATGGATGCAGGCTGGGGATGACCTGGCTGATGTTGCCCATGTCGGTCGAACCGCCGGCGAGCCGGTCGCCGGAGGTGACGTCCCGCCCGAAGGCTGCCATGGCCGACGTCCAGAAGCCCGCCAGCGCGTCGTCCTGCACGAGGGGTTCGTAGAGCGGCTCGGTGGCCTCGACGGTCAGCTCGGCGCCGGTCGCCAGGGCCGCGCCCTCGAAACACCGCCGGACACGCTCCAGCAGCGCCTCGTACTCGGGCAGGGTGAACGCCCGGCACTCGAAGTCGACGACGGCCCGCTCGGGGATGATGTTGGTGGCGACGCCGCCTTCGGAGACGAACAGCGCCACCCGCTGGTCGCCCGGCAGCTGCTGGCGCAGCAGACCGACGGCCACCTGGGAGAGCGTGGCGGCGTCGGCGGCGTTCACACCCTGGTGGGGTGCGGCCGCGGCGTGCGCCGCACGTCCCCGGAACACGGCCCGGTACCGGCCGACCGCCTGCGCGGTGCTCCCTGCGGGGTTGTAGCCGACCCCGTCCTGCACCGGGTGGACCATCAGGGCCAGGCCCACCCCGTCGAACGCGCCGGCCTCCAGCAGCAGCGCCTTGCCGCCGCCGTGCTCCTCGGCCGGGGTGCCTATCGCCTTCAGCGTGATGCCGAGTTCGTCGACGTACGGGGCCAGGGCCAGCGCGGCGGCCACCGAGGCGCCGGCGATGAGGTTGTGGC
The DNA here is from genome assembly GCF_042892615.1 of Streptomyces sp. NPDC001750. Taxonomy (NCBI): domain Bacteria; kingdom Bacillati; phylum Actinomycetota; class Actinomycetes; order Kitasatosporales; family Streptomycetaceae; genus Streptomyces; species Streptomyces sp. NPDC001750. The sequence goes on from NZ_JBIAUE010000011.1 coordinate 102,977, forward strand.
CGCAGGCATGACCGACCTCGGGCAGCGCGTCGTACTCGACACAGAGCGCGACCGTCAGCTCGCCGCTGCCCGCGGTGGCGGTGAACGCGGTCGGCAGACCGCCCGTGCCGCGCTCGACCGTGAACCCGCCCTCGGTGAGCAGCTCCGTGATCGCCGCGGCGGACTCGGTTTCCTGAAAGGCGATTTCGGGACGCGCGTGCAGGGCGCGTGCCAGCTCGAGCACGCGGTCCTGCCAGCGCGACACTCCTGCGGAGGTGTCGGACTTGAGCCGGCTGCCGGAGCCGGCGGGATTCTTCGTGGCCACGGGTGCCTCCTAGTAGCTCAGTGAGGGGAACGGGGCGCCGGCCGCCCGGGTGGGCGTCCAGACGGCCTTGGTCTGCGTGTACTCGTCCAGCACTCCGGGGCCGGAGGAGCGGCCGTGCCCGGAATCCCCGAAGCCGCCGAAGGGCACCGCGACGTGGATGGTCTTGTAGGCGTTGATCCAGAAGGTGCCGGATTTCACGGCGCGCGCCACGTGGTGGGCGCGGGCGACGTCCTGGGTCCAGACCGCCCCGGCCAGGCCGAAGTTCGTGGCGTTGGCGCGGGCGATGGCCTCCGCCTCGGTGTCGAAGGCGTCGGCGCCGACCACAGGTCCGAAGACCTCGGTGGTCTCCAGCGGGTTGGCGGGCGTGACCCCGTCCAGCAGGGTGGGCAGCACCCAGTGTCCGCTCGCCAGCGCCGAGTCGGTGAGCCGGTCGGGCAGCTGTGTGCCGGTCAACCGGCGGGCGCCGGACGCGAGCCCGGCCTCGATCAGCGAGGTGACCGTGCCGAACTGGGGCCGGGTGATGATGGGGCCGACCTCGGTGGTGGGGTCGAGGGGGTCGCCCAGCCGCAGTCGGGACGCCCGCTCGGCCACGCGTGCGATGAACTCCGCGTGCACGGAACGCTCCACCAGCAGCCTGGATCCGGCCACGCACGACTGGCCCGCTCCGGAGAAGACGGCCGACACGGCGCCGTCGGCCGCCCGGTCCAGGTCGGCGTCGGCGAAGACGATGTTGGCGCTCTTGCCGCCGAGTTCGAGGACGGTCGGGATACCGGCGCCCGCCGCGGCGACCGCCACCCGGCGGCCGGTGGCGACCGAGCCGATGAAGGACACCTTGCCGACCCGGGAGTCGGAGGTGAGGGCGGCGCCGACGGTGGCGCCGAGGCCGGTGGCGACGTTGAACACGCCGTCCGGCAGTCCCGCCCGGTGGGCCAGCTGGGCCAGCCGCAGGGTGGAGGCCGGGGTGAACTCGCTGGGCTTGACGACGACGGCGTTGCCGGCCGCGAGCGGTGCGGCCGAGTTCCAGCCGCCCGTGAACAGGGGCGCGTTCCACGGGGTGACGGCCACCACGACGCCCCAGGGAACCCGCTCGGTGTAGGTGTGCCAGTTGCCCGGGACGGGAATCGTGTGGCCCAGCAGCTTGTCCGCCCATCCCGCGTAGTAGCCGAACATCTCGGCGACCTTGGCGGCCTCGACGCGGGTGTCGCGGACGGGCTTGCCGGTGGTGGCGGATTCGAGGAGGGCGAGTTCCTCGGTGTGCTCGCCGATGGTCCGGGCGACTTCGCGCAGGATCGCGGCCCGTTCGAACGGGTCGGTCGCGGCCCAGACCTCGGCCCCGCGGACGGCGGAGGCCAGCACGGAGTCGGCCCCCTCGGCCCCGGCGTCGGCGTAGTCGGCGAAGCCCTCTCCGGTCGCGGCGGCGGTGAGGTGCACGGTCTCGCCGCGGCCAGTGACGACCCGGCCGTCGACGAACGAGCCCAGGCCCTGCGGGAAAGCGGCGTCGAGAGCGGCGCGGGCAGTGACGGCGCCGGACGCGCTCAGGTCCGTCGGGAAGGTGGTGGTGCTCATGCTGCGGTGGCTCCTTCGGAGGTGAGGGAGGGGGCTACGGTGCGGGCGATCTCGGTGAAGTCGGCGCCGGGGCCGAGCGCGGCCAGGGCCTCCTGCCAGACGCGGCCGGCGGCGGCCAGCAGTTGCGGGTTCTCACCGCGCTGTCCGGCGGTCTCCACGGCGAGTGCGGCGTCCCGGGCCATGAGTCCCAGGGCGAAACCGGAGTCGAAGGTGCCAGTGAGCACCCAGTCCGGGTACATGGCCGCCGACGCCTTGCTGGCGCCGGACGCGCCGCTGATGCCCGCCGCGGCGGCGGAGGGATCGACGCCGTACGCCTTCGCCACGGCGAGGGCCTCGCCGACCGCGACCAGGTTGACCGCCGCAAGGGCGTTGTTGAGGAGCTTGACCACGTTTCCGGAACCGGGGGCGCCGAGGTGGCGGTACTGGCCGCCGGTGAGTGCGTCCAGGACGGGCCGGGCCGCCTCGAGCGCGTCGGGGTCGGCACCGACGAACGCGGAGAGCCGGCCATCGGCCGCGCCGTCGCGGCCGCCCGAGACGGGTGCGTCCACGAAGGCCGCGCCCCGGTCCGCCGCGAGGGCCGCGCACTCGGCGGACGTGCCCGGCTCCGACGTCGTGGTGTCGACGATGGCCAGCGTGCCCGGCCGCGCCAGCAGAGCGGGCACGGTCGCCTCGACCACGCGGGCCGAAGGCAGCGACAGGACCACATAGGGCGTGCCGGCCAACTGGTCGAGGTCCTCGACGGCCTCCACACCCGCCTTCGCGGCGGCGGACCGGGCGGCGGGCGCCGGATCGAATCCGCGTACCCGCCACCCCGCCCGCAGCAGGGCGGTAGCCATGGCACCGCCCATCGAGCCGAGGCCGACGACGGCGATGTGCTTGCTCATCAGTGCTCCTGTCATGAGGGGACGTGCGTACGGACACGAGCGAGGCCGTGGGACGGGCCTCGCCGGCCCGGGGGGAAAGACGGTGTTCAGGTGGGCCCGGCGGGCCTTGGGAAGGGGCGGCCGGGGCTGGCCCGTCGGCGCGGTCGGCGCTCACACGCGGGCGGTGGAAGAGGTGTGGTGACAAGCGCGCAGGCCACCGGCGCTCCGAAGGCGGCACCGGTCGGGCGGCGAGGGAGCGTGTGCGGTACGGCGGCGACAGCCGGTGGGGCGCGCCGCCCGATACGGGCCGTGCTGTGGGGCGTCGCCGACCGCGCGGACCGGATCGGACGTCCACGCGATGCGACGGGGGCGAGCGGTTCAGTCGAGATAGACGTCCAGGTCCTTCCAGAGTTGCTGGGTGCGGCGGATGGCGGCGCGGCTGCGCTCGGGGTGAGCCGTCTGCATGCCGGCGAGGAGCCCGTAGACAACCGAGGTGGCGGCCGTGACGGACTGGAAGAAGGAGATGCCCTCCGACGGCACGATCAGCAGATGGTGGGCGATGGAGGTGGCGAGCCGGCCGCGCCGCAAGTCGGTGATCGCCACCACCGTGGCGCCCGCCGCACGGGCCGCGTCGGCTGCGACGATGATCTGCTTCGTGGACCGCCACATGTTGACGACCACGAGCACGTCACCCGGACCGAGGCAGTTGACGGCGGTCGCCAGATGGACGCCGGCCCGGTGCTCCAGCGTGATGGGGTAGCCCATGGTGGAGCCGAGGTGCGCCATGACACTGGCCGGACCGGCGAAGGAGCCGACCCCGACCACCAGGATCGACCGGGCCGAGGCCAGTGTGGCGATGGCCGCCTCCGCGTCGGCGGCGGAGTTGCTCTCCAGGGTCTGGCGCAGATTCTCGATGTCGTGCGTGAGCGCGTCGTGCAGCGGGCTGCGGTGCTCGCCGTGTTCGGTCAGGGTCTCCTCGGTGGAGATGTGCACCAGGTAGCGGGCCCGCAACTCGCGTTGCAGATCCGGCCAGCCCCGGTAGCCCAGCGTCTGGGCTGCCCGCACCACCGTCGAACTGTTCACGTCCGCCCGCTCGGCGATCTCCGCGATCTCCGCGTACGAGGCCAGTTGCGGATTGCGGACGATGACGTCGACGACCCGGGCCTGAGCCTTGGACAGCGGCACATCGGGCAGGGCGTCGCCCAGCCACTGGCTGTCGCGGTCGGCGGGGTCGTGGTTCTGCAATGCGGACACAGGTCTTGCTCCCGGTACGAGACGCAGCGCGCTGCAAGCGCGATTGCAGAACCGTACATCGCAATTTCATTTGCAGGAAGCCCCCTGTGCTCCGGCCAGGCCCTTGACGTCACCTCACGCACTGCGCGAAGACCGTGGGGCGACCGTGGAACCCTCCCGGCATCGGGAGGCGGTCGGCCGCTCAAGCCCCTCGCCCACCGCTTCATGGCGTCGCGCGGAAAGCCGTGACCGAAGCCCGGACACCCGCCCGACTCGACGCCCACCGGGTCTCGCGACGGCTCAGGCCCGCACCTTCATGCGATCCGCAAACGCCCCTTTCCTTTATTTCTCATCTATCACAAAAAAGAAGGCAAAAGGATATTTTCACCCAATTGGACGGTTGATATCCTCGGCATGTGGGACTCGACCACGCCTCGCTGTCCGCCCTGGCAGCACTCGGCGACGCCACCCGACTCCGTATGTTCGAGCTCATACGGCAGGCGCGGCTGCCGGTCACCCGCGAGGAGGTGGCCAACAGCCTCGGGATATCGCGCAAGCTGGCCGCCTTCCACCTCGACAAGCTGGTGGCGGCAGGTCTGCTCCAAACCCGCTATGAAGCCTCCGCGGGGATCCGCAAGGTCGGCCGTCGGCCCAAGGTGTACGAGCTGGTGACCGAGGCGATCGCGGTGACCATCCCCGAACGGCGCTACGGCATGCTGGCCGACGTCCTCACCGAAGCCGTCCTGACCGAGGCAGAAGACGAGTCGGCCCGTGAGGCCGCGCTTCGGGTGGCGCACCAGCGCGGACAGGCCCTGGGCGAGGCCGAACGCGAGCAGGTACGTCCCGGACGGCTCGGCGCGGAGCGGGGACTGAGTATCGCCGCCGAAACACTCGCAGACTTCGGTTTCGAGCCCGAGCGCGCCGCGCCCACGTTGCTACGGCTGCGCAACTGCCCCTTCCACCCCTTGGCGGCCAAGGCTCCCGACCTGGTCTGCGCCGTCAATCAGGCTTTCCTGGCCGGTTACCTGCACGGCCTCGGAAGCGACAGGACCACGGCCGTGCTCGCTCCGCGGCCCGGCTCGTGCTGCGTCGAACTGCGCGGCGAGTACACGACTGGAGACAGTCCACACAGAGGTACGGCCTGCGAGCGGTGAGTCGACGCTCCGCCTCGGTTCGATTCCCAACTGTCGGCGCGCCCGGCCATCCGGCCCGCGCAAGTGAACAGCTGGAGTCGTGATGAACTCCGCTTATCCTGCCCAAGCCACCCTGAGAGGGCTGGGAGCGTGCTGCGCCGTCGGCAACACGGTGCTGCACGGCCTCCTCGTCGCTGATCATCTTGAGGAGAAGTTCTACATCGGAGTCCTGTTCGCCGTCGGCAGTGCGGTCATGCTCGTCGTGGCGACGGCACTACTGATCTCGAAGCGCCCCGTGCTCGCCTGGCTGACCGGAGCCGCGGTGAGTCTCGGCATGATCGTCGGCTTTCTGCTGTCACGCACCATCGGCTTGCCGGACGGCTACCACGAGGCCGGCTGGGAGCCGCCGTACGGCGCTCTGTCCTTGACCGTCGAGGGCCTCTTCATCGTCGCCTTTCTTGCCTGGCTGGGCGGAAGCGCGACGACGGCCCGCGCCGCCCTCGGGTCGCCCTACCGCGCGGACCGGGACCGGATCACCTCCGGGCCCGGCGCCCGGGGACACTGAGCCGGATGCGTCCGTCGTGCTGCCGCAGCCCGGCGTGAAACCTCTTCCGCACGGGCCGGGGGCGTGAAGGATCTCGTCTCTGCACCATGTGCGCGCCCGGGGCTCGGCTCTCCCGTCGGGTGGTCCGCCAGAACCAGCTGCGTGGAACGGCCGCCCCATGACCAAGCCCCTGAAGCAGCACCGCCCGGACCTCCTATCGAGCCCGATCGGCCTCCCACTCCCGGGCGAGCATCGCGTAGACGTACTCGCTGCCCCAGCGTTCGTTGTCGAGGTCGTTCTCGACGAGGTGCGCCTCCTGGCGCATGCCGAGACGCTCGCACACGCGCACCGACCCGGTGTTGAGTACGTCGATGCGGGCGAAGAGCCGGTGGACGCCCAACTCGGCGAAGGCCAGCGCGGCGGTCGCACGCGCCGCCTCAGTTGCGTAACCCCGGCCGCCGTACGCCGGGTTGAAGATCCAGCCGATCTCGACCTGGCGCGCCCGAGCGCTCGTGAGCTTCAGGACAACCTCGCCGACGACCTTTGCCTCGTCGGCCGGGCAGACCGCGACCACGAGGTCGTCGCCGTCCTCGGCCCACGCCGTGCCGGCCGCGCGCCGCGTCAGGCTCTGCGCGCACTGTTCGCGGGTGAGCGGCTGCCGGTAGAGGTAGCGGGCGACTTCGGGGAGGCCCTGGTACGCGTACAAGTCATCGAGGTCGTCCGGCGTGAACGGGCGCAAAAGGAGCCGTTCGGTGCTGAAGGGCAGCGAGAGCGTGGTCATGGATCCGGTGCATCTCCCCCGAGGGCCACCTCGTCGCCCGAGTGACCGGACCGCGAAGCTCCCAACGATTCGTCTTGGTCAACCAGGCCGTTCTAGACCCCTGCCACCAGCCGCGCAACCTCAATTTGCCGGCCTCGGGCTTTGCGACGGCCGGCACCATGAGTTGATCGCTCCCCGGTCGCCATAGCAGTGGGGCGAGTTGGGCGTTGTCGAGGCCGTGATGACTTGTCCGTGCGTGTCGGACGGCCTGTGGGAGCGGATCGATCCGCTGCTGCCGACCACGGAACGCCGGATGCGGCACCCAGGCCGCAAGCCGCTGCCCGACGCGCAGCGCCGTGCTCCTGACGGCTTCCTCCCTCGGAGCGACGCTCGGCGGCTTCCTCCTCGACGCGGCCGGTGCCCCCCGTCCCCGCGCGACGGGCCGCTCAGCCGTCGGCTCTGGAAAGGCTTTCCGAGACCGCTTCGGCGAACGACGCGATCGCTTCGTTGTCCCGGCTCGGCACCCAGACCACCGAGGTCAGCCACGCAAGCGGCGCCCCCTCCAGCGGGCGCCACACCAGACCGTCGATGAGCGGGGTGACCGGGGCCTCGTTGAGGTGGACGCCACGACCCGCGAGTACCAGCCCGTGGACGAAGTGAGGGTTGCGCGCGTGTCTGATCGATCCGGGCAGGAATCCCTCGTCCCGGCAGATGGTGAGCATGTGGTCGTAGAGGCGCGGCGCCATCGCACGCGGGAAGATCACCAGTGGCGTCCCGTCGAGGTCCCTCAGCCGGACCGCACCTCCGCCCGCCGCCGCGGCATGGTCCGACCGCAGCACGACGCCCAGTTCGCGCCGCACCACGGGACCCGACTCCAGACCCACCGTGTCCGACGGGTGCCGGACCACCCCCGCGTCCAGTTCGCCCTCGCGCAGCCGGGCCAACTGCTCGTCCGTGGTGAGCTCGTGGAGATCGAGCAGCACATCGGGCACCCGGTCGGCGAAGCCGACGGTGAGATTCCGCAGCACCGTCGGGCCGGTGTCCGGCGGCACGCCGACCCGCAGCACGCCTGCCTCGCCGGGCCGGATCCTGCGCATCGCCTCGCGCGCGGTGTCCACCCCGGCGAGTACCGGCCGCACATGCTCGAGGAGCAGTGCCCCGGCCTCGGTCAGCTGGACGCGGTGCCGCGTCCGGTCGAAGAGCCGTACCCCGAGTTCGCGCTCCAGGTCGCGGATGCGCTGCGACAGAGGCGGCTGGGCCATGTGCAGGCGTTCCGCCGCACGGCCGAAATGCAGTTCCTCGGCAAGGACGGCGAAGTAGCGCAGGTGGCGGAGCTCCATGAGCGGACCATATCGCTCCGATATCACGGCCAGTCCCGATTGGTGTTGGCCAGCTCACATCCCCGCCTGTTTGCATGACTGCTCACGGAGCGCCCGCTCACGGACATCCGCCCGTAACTCCGCTTCCGTTCGGCTCCCTCACCTCCTTTCCCCCTGCCCATCCCGAGAAAGGCATGCCCTCATGACCGAGAAGAGCACCGTCGTCGTCACCCGGCACCCGGTGGCGGCCACGACCGCCGATGTCTACGTCGCCGAGGTCACCCTCAACCGCCCCGACAAGCTCAACGCCTGGACCGGCGGGATGCGGAGCCAACTGGTCGCGGCACTCGACGCGCTGGGGGCGGACGAGCGGTGCCGCGCGGTTGTTCTCACCGGCGCCGGCCGCGCGTTCTGCGCCGGTCAGGACCTCGCCGAGACCGCGGCGATCGATCCCGACGACCACGCGGCCGCCGAGGCATGGATCGACGACTTCGGCCGACTCTTCCGCGTCGTACGCAGCCTGGACAAGCCGGTCGTCGCCGCCGTCAACGGCGTCGCGGCGGGCTCGGGCTTCCAGTTCGCGCTGCTCGCCGACTTCCGCATCGGCCACGCCGCGGTCCGGATGGGGCAGCCGGAAGTGCTGTCCGGCATCCCCAGCATCACCGGCATCTGGGCGATGCGGGGCATCCTCGGCCGGGCGAAGACCGCCGAGTTCGCGCTCGGTGGCCGCCTCGTCGACGGCACCGAGGCCGAGCGGCTCGGTCTCCTCACACGCCTCGTCGCACAGGACGAGGTCAAGTCGGAAGCACTGGCCGAGGCAGCCCGCCTGGCCGAACTCCCGCCCGGCGCCGTCGCGCTCACGAAGGGGCGGCTGCGCGAACTGGACGACGCGGACCTCGACGACGCGATCGAGACAGCCAAGAAGGTGCACACCGCCGCGTATGCCACGGGCGAGCCCCAGCGCGAGATGGCCCGCTTCCTGGCCGGCCGCCGCCGCTGAGTCCGCCGCATCCGCGCCCCGCCCCCTCGTCCTCAGGAGAGAAACCCTCAATGACCACCAGCGTCACGCCGCACACCGGCGCGGCCCTCGACGGCGAGAGTGCCTACCGCCGTCTCATCGAAGAGCACCGGTGGACCGTCCCCGACCGCTACAACATGGCCGCCGACGTCGCCGACCGCCATCCTGGCGACCGGCTCGCGCTCGTCTTCGAGGACCACACCGGTCACCGCGAAGAGGTCGTCTGGCAGCAGATCCAGGACCGCTCCCGGCAGATCGCCGCCCATCTGCACGCACTCGGGGTACGCAAGGGCGACCGGGTGGCAGTGCTGCTCCCCCAGCGCCCCGACACCCCGGCGACGTACCTCGGCGTGCTGCGCACCGGCGCCGTCCTGGTGACGATGTCGTTGCTGTGGGCCGACGATCCCATTCGCTACCGGCTGGCCGATTCCGGCGCCACCGTTCTGGTCACCGAGACCTCCGCCGTCGACCGCGCCGCCGGTTTCAGTGGCACAGTCGTGGACGTCGACGACCCGGCCGTCAGCGCGATGCCCCCGGTGTACACCACGGCCGACACCGCCCCGGACGACCCGGCGCTGATCTTCTACACCTCGGGCACCACAGGTGCCGCCAAGGGCATTGTGCATGCCCACCGCACCCTGCTCGGGCACAACGAATTCCGGTACTGCCACGATCTGCGACCGGGCGACGTGTTCTACGGAGCCGGTGACTGGGCCTGGTCCATGGCCAAATTGATGGGCCCCCTCCGCGCGGGCGCCGTGCACCTCGTGTACCGGCCGGCCGGCGGCTTCGACCCCGCCGGGCTGCTGGCGGCCATGTCCCGTAACAAGGTGACAACGGCCCTGGTCAACCCAACATTCCTCCGTAAAATGATGCAGGACGTCCCGGATGCGGGCAGTCGTCATCCCCAGTCGCTGCGGGTGGTGTGCTCTTCGAACGAGCCGCTCACCCCGGACCTCATCGAGTGGTTCCGTGCTCAGTTCGACGTCACCCTGCTGGACTACTACGGGTCCACGGAGTCGTATCCGCTGCTCGGCAATTTCCCCGGTGTGCCGGTCAAGCCCGGTTCGATGGGCCGCCCTCTTCCCGGCTGGGACGTGGCGCTGCTGGACGCCGACGACCACGAGGTGCCGGTCGGACAGCCCGGCGAGATCTGTTTGCGCGCCGGATCCAACCCGCAGTTCCCGCTGGGCTACTGGAATCGCCCCGAGGCATCGGCCGAGTCGTTCGGGGGCACGTGGTACCGCACGAAGGACCAGGCCGTCATGGACGAGGACGGGTACTTCTGGTTCCTCGGCCGGACCGACGACGTCATCAAGACGTCCGGCTACCGTGTGGGGCCGTACGAAGTGGAGGCCGTGCTGCGCGGTCACCCCGCGGTCGCCGACGCCGGAGTGGTCGGCGTCCCCGACCCGGTTCGTGGGCAGGCCGTCAAGGCCTGGATCGAGCTCAACCCCGGCTACGAGCCGGACGAGGCCCTGGCACAGGCCATCACCCGCTTCGCCCGCGCCGCCCACTCCCGTTTCGCCTATCCGCGCCTGATCGAGTTCGTCGAAGAACTGCCTCGATCGGCCACCGGAAAGATCCAGCGAGCTGCTCTTCGCGCCCGAGACCTGAGCCCCGCCGGGCCCGACGTCGCGGCACCATCCCGGAAGGACGGACGGACATGACGACCGACACCAGTGCTGCGGTGTCCGCACCCCAGGCGGCGAGACCCGTGGAGCCCGAAACCGCCGTCACCCCGGGCGTACGCCGCAAGGTGGCCACGGCGACGGCCATCGGCAACTTCGTGGAGTGGTTCGACTCGGGGGCGTACGCCATCATGTCCGCGACCATCGCCGGGCTCTTCTTCCCCCAGTACGACAAGACCGCGGCGCTCCTCGCCACCTGGGCCGTCTTCGCCGGCGGCTTCATCGCCCGCCCTCTCGGCGCCGCGTTCTTCGGGCGCTACGGCGACCGCATCGGGCGCAACCGCATGCTCGCTCTGAGCGTGCTGTGCATGAGCGGTTCGACCCTGCTGATCGGTCTGCTGCCCAGCTACGCGACGCTCGGCATCGCAGCCCCGGTCCTGCTCTTCCTGCTGAGGGCCATGCAGGGCTTCTCCACGGGTGGCGAGTACACGGGGGCCTCGGCGTTCATCATGGAGTACGCCCCCGAGGGGCGCAGGGCCCGCTATGCCAGCGTGGTGCCGCTCACCGTCGGACTCGCCTCCGTCGCCGGTGCGTCGACCGGCCTGCTGATCACCTCCTTGCTCGACGAAGCGGCGCTGAACAGCTGGGGCTGGCGCGTTCCGTTCCTGCTCGCCGGGCCGCTCGGCCTCATCGGCCTGTATCTGCGCAGCCGTATCCAGGACACTCCGGTCTTTCGGGCGCTGGAGAAGGACGACGTGGTGCAGAAGGCGCCGCTGCGCGAGGCATGGCGGGTCTGCCGACGCCAGGTGATGACGCTCTTCGGCTACAGCATCACCAACGCCGTCGGGTATTACCTGATGAGCAGCTACATGATCGCCTACATGTCCGAAGAGGTCGGGTACACCAAGTCGCAGGCCATGCTGACCAGCATGGTGGCGATGCTCGTGTACAGCGTGGCATGCCCGCTGATGGCCGCTGCCAGCGACCGGTTCGGCCGCAAGCCGATGCTGCTCATCGCGTGCGGCGGCTTCACCGTGGCCACCTTGCCCGCATTCTGGCTGATCGGTGAGGGGCTGGCGGGCGCGATCGTCGGCACGGCGCTGCTGGCCGCGCTGGTCGCAGTGATCGGTACCTCCAATGTGCCCGCGATGGTCGAGATGTTCCCCGGCCAGCTCCGGGCGAGCGGTTCGGCCATCGGCTACACAGCCGCGTACGTCCTCTTCGGCGGCACCGCGCCCTTCGTCGCAACCGGTCTGGTGTCCCTCGGCGGCACTCCCCTGGCGCCCGGCTTCTACCTGATGGGGCTGGGGCTGGTGTCCGCGCTGGTGGTGCTCTTCTCCTTCCGGGAGACGCGGCACCTGCCGCTGACACGCACCACCGTGCTCGAAAAGTAGTGCCGCGCAGACGAACGGTGGCGGCCGTCCCGGGAGCGCCGGGACGACCGCCACTGGTCCCCCATCACCGCTTCGTGGCTCTGTGGTGGACGGCCTCCGGCCTTCGGGGCCGGCACGGCTTCCCCTCCTGCTGCTGGTGACCGGGGAGCGTCACCGGGTCCACGGCATCGACGGGCCGTTGATGACGGGACTCGAGTACCGGCTTCACCGAACTGGAAGAGCTCTCCTTCCTACGGACCGCGTGGAGGGGCCTGCACGTGGTCGGCACTGGCGGGATCGCCTTCTCCTCGGGCTGGGCGTCGGCAAGGGATCGCAAGACTCCAGGCCGAGCGAGGAATCGTCCCGGCGGCCGTCGGCCGGCCGCCCCGGGTCGAGGCACCGCCGCGGGCGGCCGCGAGGAGCACGGGCCGCCCGGCCGCCCATCCGGCCCGACGATGCAACGAATCGCCGGCCTCTACCCAGGCGAGGTCAGGACCGATGCGGAAGTCCTACCGGCCGTCATAGGGCACTTGGTCCTCCGCTGGCGCAGGGGATGTGCTCTCCGGTGCGTCTCTGGTGACGCACCTGGTTCCGGCGTCGATACGCCCGGGGGTACCTGGGCTATGGTGTCGAGACCGAGGGGCGGGGGTAACGGCGATGCATCGCAAGCGGCACGGCGCCATGGGCGCCGCCCTCGCGCTGCTGACGCTGCTGGCCGCGCTGTTCTGCGCCACGGCCGCCTCCCCGCCCGCGTTCCGGGCGACACTTTCCTCGACGGCCGCCGACCCGCACATGGCGCCGCGTCACGAGACGCTGGACGACGCCAGTCACGACGCACCTGTCTCCGCGGGAAAGGCGTCGTGCCTGAAGAAGGTTCAGCCGAAGCAGGAGCACCTGCGGTTCGGTGCGCCGCTCGAACGTGCTCTGCCGGCGCAGGCCGATGACATGACATCTCCGGTGCGGGGCCCCGGGCACGCGGGTGTCCGGTATCTCGGGCCGAGACCGTCTCCTCCCGACCTCACCGAACTCTCCGTACGGCGGGTATAGACCCGCGCGTTGTTCCCGCGCGTCCCTGTCACCCCGTTCAACCGGAAGAGTCGTTCGTTGTCTGTCTCCCGCTCCCCCCGTGCGGCGTGGGCCGCCCTGCGCTGCTGGCCCCGACGCCGATATGCCGCTCTGGCGGCGGCCACGCCAGTGGCCGTCCTGGTCCTGGGCGTGCCCACCGCCCTCATCCCGACCCCGCTGTTCTCCCGCTCGGTGCCGCCGGTGTGGTGGAACTACCCGGTGCTCGTCCTCACCGGCGTGCTGTCGGCCGTCGTCTTCGCCACCTATGTGCGAGCCCGGCCCGGCTCGCCCCGTGACGACGCAACCGGGCGTTCGCTCGGCTCGGTCGGCGCGGTGCTGTCCTTCCTCGCCGTCGGCTGCCCTGTCTGCAACAAGGTGGTCCTGCTCCTGTTGGGGGCCTCGGGCGCGCTGAGTTACTGGGCGCCCCTGCAGCCCGCGATCGCGGTGCTCTCCCTCGTCCTGCTGGCCGAAGCCGCCCTGCGGCGCCTGGCCGCCGAGACGGCCTGTCCCGTGCGGCCCGCTGCCTGACCACCGCTTTCCCTCCTTCGCGCATCTCGCTTCGGTGGTCAAGACGAACGTACCGTCCGGACCGGCGACATCGGCGAGCTCGCCCGTGCCTGCCCCGAGCGGAAGGAGTGCTCCCCGCCGACGACGGTCGTCGTGGAACCGTCCGGGAGGATCACCTCGGCCTCGACGCCGTCCGGAACCACGACACGGACCTCGACCTCGTCCCGCACGCGGCGCCAGTGGGACTCGACCCGGCCGTGCGGCGTCTCCAGGCTGCCGCCCGCCCAGTCGAGTCCGGCTCCGGGCGTCGGGGCGAGACGGACGCGCGCGTATCCCGGCGCGGCGGGCTGGATCCCGGCGACGACCTTGTAGAGCCAGTCGGCGACGGCACCGAGGGCGTAGTGGTTGAAGCTCGTCATCTCCCCCGGGTTGATCGAACCGTCGGCGAGCATCGAATCCCACCGCTCCCAGATCGTCGTCGCACCCATCGTCACGGGATACAGCCAGGACGGACATCCCGTCTCCAGCAGGAGCCGGTAGGCGTCGTCGACATGGCCCGTCCCGGACAGGGCCCAGGTGACGAAGGGTGTGCCGACGAACCCCGTGGTGACGAGGTAGTCCCGCTCGCGGACGACCTCGGCGAGCCGGTCACCGGCGGCCGCTCGGGCCCCGCCGTCGAGCAGGCCGAAGCAGATCGCCAGGGCGTAGACCGTCGCGCAGTCGGAGCGGATGCGGCCGGTCTCCTCGACGTAGTACCGCCGGAACGCCTCCTTGGTGCGGCGGGCCAGCTCCTCCCAGCGGGCGGCGTCGGACTCCTCGCCGATGACGCGCGCGGTCTCGGCGGCGAAGGACGCCGAGCGGTGGAGACACGCGGTGGCGACGACGCCGGCGTCGGCCTTGGCGGCCCACGGCTCGTGCGGCGGGGCGTCCGGGTCGAGCCAGTCGCCGAACTGGAATCCCCCGTCCCACAGGCCGTTCTCCGAGATGTGCGGAAGAACCGACTCCAGGTGGAGCACCATGCCCGGATAGTGCGCCGCGAGCCGCTCGCGGTCTCCATAGGCTTCCCAGAGCGCCTGGGGGACCCAGACCGCAGCGTCGCCCCAGACGGCGGTGGGCCCGTTCCAGCGGTCGAACATCTCCGCCCGAGGGAAGTGCGCGTGCTTGAGTGCGTCGGGAACGACGTGCGGGACGCCGTCGGCTCCGGAGTGACGGGTCTCCTCGGCGAGGTCGAGCAGCCATCGGTGGAGGAAGCCGGACGTGTCGAACTGGAAGGACGCCGTGGCGGCATAGGCGGCGATGTCTCCGGTCCAGCCGAGCCGCTCGTCCCATTGCGGACAGTCGGTCGGGACATGGAGGAAGTTGCCCCTCTGGCCCCACACCGAGTTCTCGACAAGCCGGTTGACGAGGTCGTGCGAGCACGCGAAGGTGCCGATACGTGCCATGTCCGAGTGGACGACGACCGCCTCGATGGCGTCCGGTGCGAGCTCCCCCGGATGTCCGGTGACCTCGGCGTAGCGGAACCCGTGGAACGTGAGGGCCGGTTCGAACTCGTCGGCGCCGCCGGAGAGCACGAAGGTGTCGGTGGCTCTGGCGGCACGAAGCGGCCGGGTGCCGAGTTCGTCGTTCTCGAGGACCTCGGCGTGCCGGACCACGATTTCCGTGCCGGCCGGACCCTCGGCGCGCAGTCGGATCCAGCCGACGAGGTTCTGGCCGAAGTCGACGAGGGTCCTGCCCCGCGGTGAGGTCCACACCCGCTGCGGCCGCAGCACCTCGTGCCGCGTCGCGAGCGGGCCGACCTGCGGGACGAGGGTCGAGCGGTCGAAGCCGACTTCACGGACCCGGAGCGGTTCACCGGTGCCGCGGAGCCGCGCGTCGATCCGCTCCCCGTTGTAGAGGCTGTTCTCGACGATCTCGCTCGTGCGCGCCGACCAGGAGGAATCCGTCGGAACCGACTGGACGTGCCCGTCGGCGAAGGTGATCCTGAGCTCGCCGACGAAGCCGATGTCCTCGCCGTAGTTGGCGTTCGCGCCCTCGAAGCAGAGATCGCCGCGCCACCAGCCGTTGCCGAGGAGCACCGAGAGATCGACCCGGTCTTCGGCGGCCGGGGACCGCTCCCCCTTCCGCGCGGCGCCGTCCGTACCGCGCAGAAGGGGGGTCACGTCGAACTCCTGAACCTGCAACCGCCACTCGTAGGACGTCCAGCCCGGGTCGAGAACGGAGTCGGAGACCGGACGTCCGTCGACGCGCGCCTCGTAGACGCCGTGGGCCGTCGCCCACAGGCGGGCCTCGGTCACCTGCGCACGGGGACCGTCGAGAGTGACGGTCCGGTGCAGGACGACTGCGGCGACGCGGTCGCTGCCGGCGCTGATCATCATGGCGGTGTCGAGCACGGTGGTGACTCCGGTTCGGGGTGCTGGCGTGGTCGCGGGGCGGAGCGGGCTGGTCCGGTCAGACGTACGGCGGGCTGACCGGCCGGTCGGCGCGGCCGGGGTCTGCGGCGCGGCCGGGGTCTGCGGCGCGGTCCGCGTCGGTCTCGCCCTCGGTGTCGAACTCGTTGCGCGCTTGGTTCCGGAAGGTGAGCCAGGCGACCCCGAGGCCGACGGCGACGGTGACGAACAGGCCGGTGTAGGTCAGGCGCGGGTTGTACTCGACGAGCGTCGGCGTGAACACCGCCAGGGTGGCGGCGAAGACCCGGGAGGCCGCGATGATGCTGCCCTGGGCGGTGGACCGCAGCATCGTCGGGAACGACTCCTGCGTCCAGACCTTCATGATCCCCTCGAAGGCGAGCGCGCCGCCGACGATGCTGAGCAGCATCGTCAGCACGAGGGTGGTCAGGCTGAACCCGAAGACGGCGGGGATGGCGTATGCGGAGACGAACAGGACCGCGCCGGCCCCGAAGAGGGTCATCCGATGGCGGGTCCCGACCAGCTTCATGAACAGCGCGCCGCCGATGAGGCCGAGCGGGAAGGTCAGCAGCCCGAGCCGCGAGTTGAGTTCGACGCTGATCCCGACGACGTTGACCGCTATGTACGTGCCGAACATCCCGCCCGTGCTGGCCGCGAGGTTGGTCAGACAGTAGAAGACGAGCAGCGCGATGAACGGCTTGGCATAGGGGGACTTGAACAGGTCGGTGAAGTGCACACGCTCGGCACGGTTCGTCCCGATCCCACGGTGGCGCTCGTCACGGGCCTTCAACCAGTACGGCGACTCGGGAATCCCGATCCGGAGCAGCAGGAGGACCAGGGCGACGACGACGATGTGGCCATACATGATCTGCCCGCCGAGCCGACCGAGGTGGCCGGCGAAGGACGCGATGAGGGTTGTCGCGAGGATGCCGACTCCCCAGAGCAGATTGGACAGGCCCAGAAGCGCACCCCGGTTCTTGTCGGTCGCCGCCTCGGAGATCGTGGCGAGCGAGACCGGCAGGTCGGCACCCGTGCCGAGACCCACGAGCACGACCCCCGCCAGCAGGACCGGGAAGGCCGTTCCGAAGACCATCAGTGCGGAGCCGACGGCGATCATCGCCATCGTCGCGGTGAAGACGGTCCGACGGCCGATGGCATCACCCAGCCTGCCACCGACGAGGGCACCGATCGCGATGCAGAAGGTGAGGACTCCCGAGAGCCAGCCGAACTCGCTGCCGCTCAGGCCGATCGAGTCCTGGTAGATGACAAGCGCGATGCCGTTCGACACGATTGCTGCGGCGTCGATGTACGAGGCCATCCCCGAGACGATGCCCACCCACCACGGGTTGGGCATCTTTGCGGTACCGGCGACTGGCAGGGCCATAACGGTTCCCCTTCGAACTGTTGACGGTCGAATCCGCAGATTGAATCGACTCAATCGAAAGGTAAACAGCCTATGAATCGATCCACAAGAGGTTTCGGCCACATTTCTCCGGGCCGGCGAACCTCGGGGCTGTCGTGATTAAACCGGCGCTCCGGCCATCTGCGACGCCTGGCGCCGCTGCGCTCCCCTGGGCCGCACGGCGACGGGCTCTCCGTCGAGGCACCTCGCGATCGACCGCCCCACACCGCTCTCACCTGCGACTTTGAGTTGATCGACGCCGCTCGCCGCCGAGTGGGGTGCGGCGCGCCCGGTGGAGACGGTGGGCGGGGGGACGCACCGGAGACATCGTCAGCACCGTTGAGCGCGCGGGCACGCAGCGAAGCCACCGGGCGATGACGAGGGTACGGCCACATGCCCGGCCCCGCTCCGGTGGCCAGAAGCAGCCACCACCTTCGATTCGCGAGCAGCAGCCATGGCACTGCGAGCGGAGCCGTGGTAAATGAGCGTCAGCCCGGGACGGGACCCGGGCCGCGCCCTGCCGCACGCCGCCCGGCTCTTGACGCCCGACCTGCCCACGCACCGCCCGGCCAGAGCCGTCCGCGTACGCCGGGAACCCGCGGCCACCCACGTACACCGCGCGTGAACAGGCCCCCTCCGCGCACCGGCACGCCGACACCGGCCGGACGTCGTCGGCCGCACCCTCAGGCTGTACGGAGGGGCATCGTGGAGACCGGCTACCTGGACTCCGTGTCCGCGCTCGGCCCGCGGTCCCGGGAAACCGCGGCCGTGGACTCGCGCACGACCAGTTCGGGCGAAAAGACCACCTGCCTGGGCTTGCCCGACCCGAGCAGGAGACCGGCCGCCTCCCAGCCCATCCGGTACATCGGCTGCCGGACCGATGTGAGCGGTACGGCGAGTTCACCGGCGAAGGACACGTCGTCGTAGCCGACGACGGACAGCCGTCCGGGAACGGCGATGCCGGATTCGCGGGCCTGGCGCAGTGCGCCGAGCGCGACGAGGTCGTTGACGCAGAAGACGGCCGTCACATCCGTCGCGAGGAGTTCACGCATGGCCTCGTGGCCGCGGGACGAGTCGAGCGACTCGATCCGCACCTCGACGAGGTCCGATTCCGGGTCGCCGCCCGCGGCCTCGACCGCCGCTCGGGCGCCGGCGCGCCGGTCGCGGCACTGCTGGATGTCGGGCGAGCCGTTGATGAAGCCGATCCGCGTGTGCCCGAGGCCGAGCAGATGCTCCACCGCGGCGCGTGCCCCCTCCACGTCGTCCCCCGCCACGGCGTCGAGGTCCCGGCCCTTGGGCCGGTGGTCGAGGAGCACGACACGGGTGCCGTGGTCGACGAGGATGCCGAGGTTGTCGCGGGTGCCTCGTGACGGGGTGAGCATCACGCCCTGGAGGCGCTGCTGCGCGAACTGTTCGAGGATCCTGCGCTCACGTGCCGGGTCGGCGTCCGAACTGCTGAGGACCATGGTGAGCCCGGCCTCGACGAGCCGGTCCTCGGCGCCGCGCGCCATCTCGGTGAAGAAGGGGTTCGCGATGTCGAGGACGAGGACACCCGCCGTCCGGGAGGCGCCCTCGCGCAGCTGGCGGGCGGATGCGTTGGGGACGAAGCCGAGCTGACGGATGGCGTCCTCCACACGGGACCGCGTCCGTTCGGCGACGATGTGCGGCCGGTTGAGGACGTTCGACACCGTCCCGACGGACACGCCCGCATGGCGCGCGACATCGCCGATGCGCACCGATTCGGCAGAAACCGTCACGACCCCCTCCTGACCAAACGCTTGCGATCAGTATAGGGGGCGTGTTTGAATCGATTCATAACCTCTCGCAAGGAAGATGACATGGTCGATTTCGCCGACGTCACACCGCGCCTGTCCCAGCTCGCGATCGAGCTTCCCTCCTGGGCCTTCGGAAACTCCGGCACCCGCTTCAAGGTCTTCGGCGCCCCCGGCACGCCACGCACCGTGCAGGAGAAGATCGCCGACGCCGCGACCGTCCACCGGTTCACCGGACTCGCCCCCACGGTGGCACTGCACATCCCGTGGGACACGGTCGACGACTTCGGCGCGCTTCGCGCCCACGCCGAGGAACAGGGCGTCGTGCTCGGCACGATCAACAGCAACACCTTCCAGGACGACGACTTCAAGCTCGGCAGTCTCACCCACTCCGACCCGAAGGTGCGCCGCAAGGCGGTCGACCATCACCTCGCCTGTATCGAGGTGATGAACGAGACCGGCTCCCGCGACCTCAAGATCTGGCTCGCCGACGGCACCAACTATCCCGGCCAGGGGGACATCCGGGCACGCCAGGAATGGCTGGCCGAAGGGCTGGCGGAGATCTGCGCCCAGCTCTCCGGCGATCAGCGGCTGGTGCTGGAGTACAAGTTCTTCGAGCCGGCCTTCTACCACACCGACGTGCCGGACTGGGGCACGTCGTACGCACACTGCGTCGCCCTCGGCGAGCGGGCGGTGGTCTGCCTCGACACCGGGCATCACGCGCCGGGCACGAACATCGAGTTCATCGTCGCGCAGCTCCTGCGGCTCGGGAAGCTCGGCTCGTTCGACTTCAACAGCCGCTTCTACGCCGACGACGACCTGATCGTCGGCGCAGCCGATCCCTTCCAGCTGTTCCGGATCCTCGTCGAGGTCGTCCGGGGCGGCGGCTACGGGCCCGGCTCGGACGTCGCGCTCATGCTCGACCAGTGTCACAACATCGAGCAGCGGATTCCGGGACAGATCCGGTCCGTGCTCAACGTGCAGGAAATGACCGCCCGTGCGCTGCTCCTCGACACCGGGGCACTCGACGCGGCGCGCACCGCGGGCGACGTCCTGCTCGCCCACGAAATCTTCACCGACGCGTTCTACACCGACGTACGACGTGACCTCGCCGACTGGCGCGAGTCCCGCGGTCTCCCGGCCGACCCGATGCGGGCCTACCTCGCCTCCGGCTACCAGAAGCAGATCGAGGCGGACCGGGTCGGCGGTCGCCAGGCAGGATGGAACTGACGTGAACAACACCGTCGTCGAGGCGCTGATCAGCCGCTCGAACCGGCTCGGCAGCGACCCGAGGAACACCAATTACGCCGGCGGCAACACCTCCGCCAAGGGCACCGAGAACGATCCCGTGACCGGCGAGCCGGTCGAGCTGCTGTGGGTGAAGGGGTCCGGCGGCGACCTCGGCACACTGACCGGATCCGGGCTGGCGGTGCTGCGCCTGGACCGGATGCGCGCACTCGTCGGCGTCTACCCCGGTGTCGAGCGCGAGGACGAGATGGTCGCCGCGTTCGACTACTGCCTGCACGGCAAGGGGGGTGCTGCCCCGTCGATCGACACCGCCATGCACGGCCTCGTCGACGCGGCGCACATCGACCACCTGCACCCCGACTCCGGCATCGCGATCGCCACCGCCGCCGACGGCGAGGAGCTCACCGAGAAGATCTTCGGCGACCGGGTCGTCTGGGTGCCCTGGCGTCGCCCCGGATTCCAACTCGGTCTCGACATCGCCCGGGTCCGGCGGGACAACCCGCAGGCGATCGGGGTGGTGCTCGGTGGCCACGGCATCACCGCCTGGGGCGACAGTTCGGAGGAGTCCGAGCGCAACTCGCTGTGGATCATCGACACCGCGGCCGCGTACATCGCCGAGCACGGCCGGCCCGAGCCCTTCGGGCCGCCACTGGACGGGTACGGCGCCCTGCCGGACGAGGAGCGCCGGGCGAAGGCCGCGGCGCTCGCCCCGACCATCCGGGGAATCGCCTCGCAGGACCGGCCGATGATCGGCCACTTCACCGACTCCGACGTGGTCCTCGACTTTTTGGCCCACGCGGAGCACCCGCGACTGGCGAAGCTGGGCACCAGCTGCCCCGACCACTTCCTGCGTACCAAGGTCGAGCCACTGGTCCTCGACCTGCCGACGACCGCCTCGGTGGAGGAGTCGATCGCACGGCTCAGGGAACTGCATGTCGCCTACCGCGCGGACTACCAGTCCTACTACGAGCGGCACGCCACCGAGGACTCGCCCGCGATCCGCGGCGCGGACCCGCTGATCGTGCTCGTACCGGGCGTCGGCATGTTCAGCTTCGGCAAGGACAAGCAGACCGCCCGGGTGGCCGGCGAGTTCTATGTGAACGCGATCAACGTCATGCGCGGTGCCGAGGGCCTGTCGACGTACTCCCCCATCGACGAGTCCGAGAAGTTCCGCATCGAGTACTGGGCGCTGGAGGAGGCGAAGCTCCGGCGCATGCCGGAGCCCAAGCCGCTCGCCACCAGGATCGCGCTGGTCACCGGCGCCGCCTCCGGCATCGGCAGGGCGACCGCGAAGCGACTCGCCGCCGAGGGCGCCTGCGTGGTGATCGCCGACCTCGACCTGGCGAAGGCCGAGGCCGCCGCCGCGGAAATCGGCGGCCCGGACGTCGCCGTCGGGGTGGCCGCGGACGTCTCCGACGAGGCGGCCGTGCGGGCGATGACCGACGCGGCGGTACTCGCCTTCGGCGGCCTCGATCTGGTCGTGAACAACGCGGGTCTGTCGCTGTCGAAGTCGCTGCTGGAAACCACCGAGCGGGACTGGGACCTTCAGCACGACGTGATGGCCAAGGGCTCGTTCCTGGTCTCGAAGGCGGCCGCGAAGGTGCTGATCGACCAGGGGATGGGCGGAGACATCGTCTACATCTCCTCGAAGAACTCGGTCTTCGCCGGGCCGAACAACATCGCCTACTCCGCGGCCAAGGCCGACCAGGCGCACCAGGTCCGGCTGCTGGCGGCCGAGCTCGGGCAGCACGGCGTCCGGGTCAACGGCGTCAACCCCGACGGCGTGGTCCAGGGCTCCGGCATCTTCGCCGGGGGCTGGGGCGCCAAGCGGGCGGCGGTGTACGGCGTGGAGGAGCAGGACCTGGGCAAGTTCTACGCCCAGCGCACGCTGCTCAAGCGGGAGGTCCTGCCGGAGCACGTCGCCAACGCGGTCTTCGTGCTCTGCGGTCCGGACATGACCCACACCACCGGTCTGCACGTGCCCGTCGACGCGGGCGTGGCAGCGGGCTTCCTCCGATGACCTCGGTGCGGGTCGCGGCGGTCGACCTCGGCGCGACCTCCGGACGGGTGATCGCCGCCGAGGCGGGCCCCGGCCTGCTCCGCCTCGATGAGGTGCACCGGTTCCCCAACGATCCGGTGCGCACCCCCGACGGGCTGCACTGGAATCTGCTGGAGCTGTACCGCCAGGCGCTGGCCGGCCTCCAGCGGGCGCATCGGACCGGCGGCCCCCTGGCCGGTGTCGCCATCGACTCCTGGGCGGTGGACTACGGCCTGTTCCGGGACGGCCGGCTGCTCGGTGTTCCGTTCCACTACCGCGACGAGGTCCGCGGGGCGGCGGGTGTCGAGCGGGTGCACGCGGCGCTGCCGCACGCCGAGTTGTTCGCCCGCAACGGCCTGCAGTTCCTGCCGTTCAACACGGTGTACCAGCTGGCCGCCGACCCGTGGGCCGAACTCGCCGACCGCATGCTGCTGGTGCCGGACCTGCTCGGCCGATGGCTGACCGATACGGAGGCGACCGAGCGGACCAACGCGTCCACCACCGGGCTGCTCGATGTCCGCACCGGGGAGTGGGACCGCGAGCTGGCCGGCCGGCTCGGGCTGCCGCAGCGGGTGCTCGGCGAACTCGTCGACCCGGGCACGAGGATCGGCGCGCTGAGGGGTGACCTCGCCCGCGCGCTCGACCTGCCCGAGCTGCCGGTCACGACGGTGGGCTCCCATGACACGGCCTCGGCCGTGGTGGGTGTGCCGATGACCGGGCCCGGCGCGGCGTACATCTCCTGCGGCACCTGGGGACTGGTCGGCGCGGAGCTCGCCGAGCCGGTGCTCACCGAGGCCGCGCGCGCGGCGAACTTCACCAACGAGGGCGGTGTGGACGGCCGGATCCGCTTCCTCACCAACGTCATGGGTCTGTGGCTGCTCAGCGAGAGCATGCGCTGGTGGGCGCGGGACGGCGAACCGGTGTCGCTCACCGATCTGCTGGCCGCGGCCGCCCGGCTCCCCGGGGATGTCGAGCTGTTCGACGTCCAGGACCCGCGGTTCCTTGCCCCCGGCGACCTGCCGGGGCGCATCGCGCAGTGGTACGACGAGCGCGGGCTGCCGGCGCCCACGGACCGGCCGTCCCTGGTCCGTGCTGTCCTGGAGAGTCTCGCGCAGGCGTTCACCGACGCCGTCGAGCGCACCCAGGAGCTGTCCGGTGAGCGGATCGACCGGATCCATGTCGTCGGCGGTGGCTCGCTCAACGTGCTGCTGTGCCAACGTCTGGCCGACCGGTCGGGCCGCAAGGTGCTGGCCGGTCCCGTCGAGGCCACCGCGCTCGGCAACGTGCTGGTGCAGGCGCGGACGGCGGGCGCCCTCACCGGCACGCTCGAGGACCTCCGTGACCTGGTGGCCCGGACCCACGCCCCGGTCGTCTTCACTCCGCGCCCGCGTCGGGCCGGCTGATCCGGGGGCGCCTCCGCGCCGACGGCCTGGCCCGACGCACGGTGTGCCCGGGCCTCGCCCGGTGTGCTCAGGTCCGGCTTCGCGGGTGCGCGCGGGGCGCCCGTCGTACCACTTCACGCCGGCCGCCCGGAACATCCGGTTCGCGGGGGCGGGAGCGGGGCGCCCCTGTGTGCCCCGCTCCCGCCCCCGCACCGGACACGCACCCCGCACCGAACAACACCTGATCACCCGCACCACACCCATCCGGCCCCCGCCGCAGCGAGCCGCGTGGCACACCGCGGGTCCGGGGGCGCAACGACGACTCCCTCGGTGCCCGGACCAGGGCTTCGGTGGTCTCGCGAACGTGGTCGAACCATCCGCCGGGGTTGCCGAAGGAGCGCGTACTCGAAGCCGCCCGACGCGACAGTGCTCCTCGGACCACGACGGGACCGGCTCAACCGCCGCAGCCGGTCGTGAATGACATCCAGTCGATGACCCAGCCGGTCGGCTCCTTCGTCCACTCGAAGCGGCCCACGTTCCTGTCGTATTCTCCGTCGGGCCTCTTATAGCAGGGGTCCAGCTTGGCCTTGCCGTCGATGTGCTGCACCTTCCCGTAGATCGGGATGTCCTTGCCTTCCGGAATCGGAGTGAGCTTCTTCTCCTGCACGTAGTAGGCGACGGCATCTTCGCAGAGCGGTGATCTGCCCTCAGATCTCAGGTCAAGTGCCCTGTAGAACGATCGCAGGAGCTCGCCTTGCGCCGAGGGAGCGGAATCGGCCAGCCGGCACACAGCCGCGCCGTCTCCCGCGTACAGCCCCCGGACGAAGGCCCGGTAGGACTCCTCCGGACTTTGGGGAGGCTTCGGGGCGTCGGCAGCAACGTCTCCGTCCAAGGGCCCCTCTCCGGCCCCGGCGGGGAACGTACCCGTAGTGTCCTCTCCCCCGCAGCCGGTCAGCAGCAGACATGCCACTGTCGGCAGCAAAATAGTTCTCCACACTCGCCTGTTCACAGCAAAATCTCCAGTCACGGGCCGAACTAGCCCTAAAATATGGCGTGTTGATCAATTTGATCACACACACCTTCAAAAGGCGAGAACGGCCTCAGCGGGCCGGTTTGGGGTCCGGCTCCTCGCCCCGAACGGAACTCGGGCCCGGGTCCTCGGTGTCGGTGTCGAACGGTGGCGCTTTTTCGGTCCACTTCATCGAGGTGATCGTCGTGTAGCTCTGCAGCTCGCCCTTGCTCACGCCGTCACCGCTCCGGGTGGCGACCGTCTCGGTGCCGAGCGGCATGCCCGTGGACTTGTCGAAGATCAGGCGGAGTTCGACAGGTCCGTGGGGACTGGGGAGGCCGACGGCGTAGCCGGTGCGGCCGGTGTGGTCCTTGATGTCGCCGAGGGAGCGCACGCCGGGTTCGGCGGCGAGGAGGCGGTAGGCGGCGGCGCGCAGGGCCGGGGTGGACGGGAGGGTCGTGGCGAGTCGGATGGCCGTGTCGACGACGATCCCGTCGAGGATTTTCTCAGGGGCGTTGTAGTCCTTGTCGACGAGGGCGAACAGGCGCTTGCGGAGGGCCTTTTCATCGGTGGGGAGCGTGGCCAGCAGGCGGAGGGGGAGGTCGCCCATCGGGACGATGTCCCCGTCTCCGCCGGGGGCGTCGTGCTGGATCTCGCCCTTGCCGGCGTAGGTGAAGGTCTCACCACCCTCCACGTTCCACGACGTGGGGGAACCGTCCGCCTTCCACGCCGCCTCGTCGGCCTTCGTGGCCGGACGTGCCCCCAGGTCCAGGAGCTGCGACCACTGCTTGTTCTTGGCTGCGGCCGTCCAGTACCGCTGCTCCATGCGGGTGGCGACGGTGTAGTTCTTGCCGGAGACCTTGTGGAGGGAACCGAAGTGTTCCTCCACGTACCAGTACGTGCCGGAGCCCGCCGGTTGCCGACTGACGTGGGAGGCGGCAGCGAGAAGGACCCGGCTGCCGGAGCCCGATGCCGCGGAGGGCGCGGGTCCTGGCTTCTCCGGCGCGGTGTCGGTGATCACCACGGCCGCCACCGCCGTCGCCGTGGCCAGGGCGAGACCCGAGACGAGAGGGCGGCCCACCCTCCGCGGCCGGGCGGTGGCGCGAGCCGTGCGCGTCGCCCGCGGACGGCTCATGACCGTTGCGAGCTCCTCTTCCCGGACCGGCGTCGGCGTGGGGCGGTCGGTGTCGAGGTGGGCGGGGCGGACGGCTGTCAGGCGGTGCAGGATGTCGTTCTTCACCGGGCTTCCTTTCCTACGGCGATCCGGACTCGGGTGGACACGCGCGGCATGTCTGCGGCCTCCTCCGTGGGCGGGTGGGCGGAAGCGGCCTGGGTGAGACGTTTGCGCGCCCGGTGCAGACGGACCCGCAGGGTGATGGGTGAGCAGCCGACCACCGCGGCCGCCTGGGCCGGGGTCAGGCCCTGCCACCCGGAGAGGATCAGTAGTTCCCGATCGTCCTCCGGCAGCGTGGCCAGCGCCTTGAGCAGCGCGCTTCGCTCGGACACCTCCTCGGCGATGTCCGCCTCGACGGGTTCCGTCCAGGAGCGCAGTTCGGCGGCGAACGACGCGCGCCTGGCCTCCGCCCGGATACTGTCCCGCAGGATGTTGCGGGCGACTCCGAGCAGCCATGGCAGCGGCGGCTCGGGGACGTCGTCCAGCTTGCGCCAGGCCACGGTGAACGTCTCGTTCACCACCTCGTCGGCGACCTGCCGTCCCGCACGGCTGACCACGTAGGCCCACACGCGTTGCCGACAGCCGTCATAGATGGCGGTGAAACGATCCGCGTCGTTGTCGGGCACTGCCGCACCTCCTGTCCCTCCTGGTGTGCTCTGTCGTTGAGTAGTGGGCCGAACGGGGCGATCGTTACAGCGGCATGCCGGAGAACACGCCCGTGGAACGAGGCGTACGTCACATCAGGGTCGGCAACGGTGCCGCGCAGGGCGCGGCGGCCGGAAGTGGGATGCCGCGGGGGTGCAGGTGACGTGGAGGACGGGCGAGGTTCTCGTCCGTGCGCTCGGCGATCCGGCGCTGGACGTGGGCGCGGTCCTCGGCGACCCGGCGCTGGGCGGCGGGAGCCGCTCGACATGCACGCAGGTCTGGGACACGGGGTGCGGCAGGTGTCGCCCCACATGCTGCAGGGCTGATGGGGCGGGCTCCGCATTCCTCGCACACCCGGTCCGCCGGTGGTACGGCGAGCAGCGGCTGCGACGAGCCGGGCGGCACTGGCGGAGGTGGGTGCGGACTTGGCGGCGAGGTGGAGGTCGAAGATGCTGCGGTGGCCGGCGCCGTCGCGGATACTGCGCTACCCGCGTGTCGCGTGCATCTCCTGGAACAACTCGAACTCGCCGTCGGGGGCGGCACTGAACCCTTGCCAGCGGAACGAGGTCGCCGTGACGTCGGTGAACGTCCACCGCGAGCGACCGCCCTCGGAGTCGGTACCCTCCTGGATCATCCCGCCAGCGCCGTCAGGCCGGCCGATCTGGGAAAAGTACGACGGAAGCTTCGGTGAGATCCACGTGATCTGCCACAACCCGGTCGTGATGTCGTACATGCGGATGGTGGTGCCGGGATACCGACCGTGGAACTCCGGGCAGAAGAGCACGTCCTGCACCACCCGGCCGCCCAAGGCCCAGCCGAAACGCCACTCACCCGCTGCGGTACGCCACTGCCCGTCGGGGTACCGGTATCGGTTGCTGATGTTCCAGGTTCCGACCAGCCTGCCGTAGAGCATCATCGCCTCGGCATGGTCCGGATCCGGGCCGTCGGCCGAGAGCAGCTCCAGCATCGGGTCATGGGACGACACAGTCATCAGGCTCTCAGACCTCCTGCTGATGGAACGCGATCGACCGGCAGAGGATAGCCCTCCCCTCCCCCTCCCCGCTGACACAGCGAGCGTTGCCCGATGCTGCACTGAGCCGTGTCGTCGACGTGCCGCCTGCCGTGCGGCGCTCCGAAGACACCTCCCCCTTGCGGCTTCCGGCGCGGCGGGAGCGGGGCTGCCGAAACTGATTTCCCTCATGCCTCGTCTTGAACAGCGAGGTCGAGCGGATGGGACGCCATGGTGGAGCAGCAGGGAGCAGTGGCCCGGTGGACACGATGCCGGTCCGGGCCGCGGGCCGCGGGTGGGAGTACGAAGCGGGATCCAGGGTGCCGGTCGGCCCGGAGACGGGGGCGGGTACCCGCGGTGTTCGCGGTGCTGACGGCCGGGCTCATGGCCTTCCACCGGGCGGTGCCCAACTCCGTGGGCCACCTGGGCAGTCTGCTGGAGGCATTCCTTCCGTGGCTCGGCCTGGTGGTCGTGGTGCTGCTCGTCCTGGCCCTGCTGCGCCGTTCAGCGACCACGCTGGTGGCACTGCTGTTGCCGACGGTTGCCTGGACGCACCTCTTCGGCGGGCTGCTGCTGCCCGCGGCGGCTCCCGGCCCGCACGACCTGGTCGTGGTGCAGCACAACGTCAGCGACGAGAACACCGACCCGGCGGGCACGGCACGCGCCCTGGCCGGCGCCGGGCCCGATCTCATCGGGTTGGAGGAGCTGGTGCCCCCGGCGCTGGCGGTGTACGCGCGGACCCTCGCCCCGAACTACCCGTACCACGCGGTCCGGGGCACCGTCGGACTCTGGTCGAAGCATCCGCTGACCGGTACCCGGCTGGTGGACATCAAACCCCAGGGGATCACGGAGACGTGGAGTCGCGGGCTGCGGACCGTGGTCCACACCCCGCACGGCGACATCGCGGCGTACGTCGCGCACCTGCCCTCGGTCCGGGTCCGCGCGAGCGGTCTCGCGTCCTCCCGGCGGGACGAGAGCGCCGGTCTGCTGGGCGGGGCCATCGCCGCCGAGAAGCTGGAGACGGTCCTCCTGCTCGGCGATCTCAACGGCACCGTCGAAGACCGTGGGCTGGCCCCGCTGACCTCACGGATGAACACAGCGGAGCGAGGTTTCGCCTTCAGCTTCCCCGCCGCCTTCCCCATGGCGCGTATCGACCAGGTCATGGCCCGCTCAGCGACGGTCCGTCAGATCCGCACCTTGTCGCCCACGGACAGCGACCACCTGCCGGTCATCGCTCGGGTCGCACCGGGCTGAAGGAATGATCTCGATGCCGACAGCCCCGAGGACCACGATCGGCGTTCATGACGGAGAATGCCGGGATGCCTCAACCCAGAATCCGTGTCGCCGCGTACGTGATCCGGCATCGTGCCGCCCCCGAACTACTGGTGTTCGACCACGTAGGCATACCGGAGGCAGGAACCCAGGTCCCCGCGGGAGGGGTCAGACGCGGCTCTTCGGGAGGTCGCCGAGGAAACCGGCCTGCTGACAGCAACGGTGGTGAGGCGGATTGCGGTGGAGGACAAACCTCGAACCACCAGTGACGCGCGCCGAACACGACCAACCCGACAGGTGAGCCCGTCGGTTCCGGCCGGCTCAAGCCGCTGCCGGTCGAGGAGCGCCGTCCTGGAAGGACCAGCCGGCGAAGCGGGCGGCCGGAAAGTTCGTCCCGGCTTCGTCCCCGAATCCTGCCGACCGCGGTTTGCCCGCCGCCGCCTGGCCGCCGCCCCCGCACATCGCGGACGAGGGCAGGGCGGTCGAAGCGGTCGGAAGCGCGTGGAGCGGGCCGTCGGCAGCGGACGCGTGACCGGATCCACGAGGATGTCAGGTTCCAGACATGCCGGTTTCAGACAGTGAACGACCGTTCTGGAGTCGGTAGTTGGCCTTACAGACTGGGCGTCGCCCTTGGATGCCCCACCGGGGCACCCTCGAAAGGAGACCTCGTGAAGAAGACCCTGTCTGTGGCAGCGAGCCTGGCGATCGCCGCGACCTGTGGCCTTGGCGTGGCGCTTCCCGCGCACGCCGCTGACGCGACCGGCCTCACGACTGCGGCGAGCCGGTCGCTGCAGTCCTCCATCGACACCTCCTCCATGGACCCGCAGCATCAGG
This sequence comes from Streptomyces sp. NPDC001750, assembly GCF_042892615.1. Taxonomy (NCBI): domain Bacteria; kingdom Bacillati; phylum Actinomycetota; class Actinomycetes; order Kitasatosporales; family Streptomycetaceae; genus Streptomyces; species Streptomyces sp. NPDC001750. Next base: position 132,483 of record NZ_JBIAUE010000011.1, read on the forward strand.
CCATCGTCGACCGGATCCTGGCCGAGCTGCCCGCCGACTGGGAGGCCCGCCTCCACGCGGCCAAGGCCAAGTACGGCCTGAAGGGCGAGGAGTGGCAGCAGATCCGCGACAGCGCGATCAACCCCGGCGACTACCAGTGCCAGACGACCGATCTTTCGAAGTACGCCAACTCCCTCCTCGATGGCGCCCAAGACCCGTGGACCATCTTCATCCTTTCGCTCTTCGGCGGCTTCGACATGCCCACCTACGACGCGCTGATCTACGGCAAGGAGTCGTCGTCGAACACGTTCGGCGTCAAGGGTGAGTACACCCAGCAGCTCAACTCCGAGATGAAGAACCTCAAGCGCTTCTGGGACATCGACTCGGCGCGCATCGAGCTGATCCCCATGCACGGCGCGGACGTCTTCGCCAGCCCGGACCGGCTCGCCCGCACGCTCTCCGTGCTGTACGGAGGCACGCCCGAGGGGAACCTCGGCCTGGCCGGCATGCTCATCGAGCTGGTCGACTCGGAGCCGGTCCTCCAGGGCGGCGCCAACCCGATCTTCAGCTTCAACGCCTTCGCCTACAGCGAGAAGGACGATCCGGAGCCGCTCGGCATCACGGACCGGATCATCATGGGTGACGGCATCCTGCAGGGCATGAACGCGGTGAGCCTGGGCGACGTCGCGCCGCGCGGCATCCTGGGCCACGAGTTCGGTCACCACGTCCAGTACCAGAAGAACCTCTTCGAGAGCGATCTGACCGGCCCGGAGGCCACCCGCCGCACCGAGCTCATGGCGGACGCGTTCGGCACGTACTACCTGACCCACGCCCGCGGCGAGTCGCTGAACGCCGCCCGCGTCCTCAAGTCCGAGAAGTCGTTCTACCAGGTCGGCGACTGCAGCTTCACCAGCTCCGGCCACCACGGCACGCCCGACCAGCGGCTCAACTCGGCGACTTGGGCGGCGGGCGTGGCCAACGAGGCGCCGAACCAGGGCCACATCCTGCCCGCCCTCGCGTTCGACAAGCTCTTCGAGGCCAAGCTGCCCGACCTGGTCAAGCCGGACAGCAAGTAACGACCTCGCCCACGATTGTCAGCGGCGTCGCAGCGTCTGGGACCTCCGCCTCCGGCGTTGTCGTCAGTCGCCGACGCTCCTTCCCCGAGCTCTCAGCTGCTTTCGAGCAGGGGAGACCCCATCCGACTCCCTCCTCCGCCTTGGATTCGAAGGCCCCAGACACCGCTCCTTCTCCCACCGCCAATCGTGGGCGAGGTCGTAAGGATCACCACCACACCGCGGGGCGATGAACGCCTGAGCGGCTGAGGACCCGCGCGGGGCGGGCCGGATCACGCACCGGCCCGCCCCGCGCGCCCACGCTCCCGTGCCACGAGCCGGCCGCGGACCGGGGTCACAGCCAGCCGCGACGGCTGGCCTGGACGCCGAGCTGGAACCGGGTCTTGGCACCGAGCATCTCCTGGAGTCGGGCGATGCGCCGGGCGACGGTGCGCTCGCTCACCCCGAGCTCTCTGGCGATCGACTCGTCGGTCAGTCCGGTGCTGAGGTAGCTCAGGAGCCGCCGCCCCTCGGGGGTCGCCTCGCTCTTGACCGCCTCACCGACCGGTGGGAGCGGAACGGCGATCTGCCAGTACGACTCGAAGACGCCGATCAGTCCGTCCAGGAGCCCCGACGGCCGCACGACGACACTGTGGTGTCCCGTACGGTTCGGGGCGGCGACGGACACCACGGCGAAACGGTCGTCGCAGACCAGCACGTTCAGCGCGACATCGGGGAAGACCCGGGCCTGTTCCCCCCGGGCAACGCACTCGTGCGCCACTTCCAGCGCCTTGGGGTCCTGCAGGATGTTGGCGCTGTACACCACCCGGTAGGCGATCCCGCGGTCCAGCGCGTCCAGTGTGCCGGGGCCGACCTCCGGCATCCGGTCGCCCCCGCCCACCGGCCCTATCGACAGCGCGCGCACCTGGGACACGGCCCCGTTGTGCACCCGCGACTGGATCTCCCCGCGCCGCTCGGAGGTGTCGACGACCTCGACGTAGGTCACTCCGGCGGTGTGGTCGAGCCAGTACTGCGACAGGGCTGTGGCGCTCTCGTAGGCGATCCGGGCCTGGCGCGCGCGCCGCTCGGCTACCGCCTCCAGCGCCGCGCGGGGCGGCTGGGCGATCAGCCTCCCGTCCGTACGGGACACCAGGCCGATGTCGCCGAGTTCGGCGACGGCGTCCTTGAGGCCGTCGAGCGGTGACCCGGCCAGCGTCGGCCGGTCGGTGAGCTCGGCCAGGGTCTGCGGACCCCGTTCCACGAGCGCGAGGTAGGCGGCCTCCGCTGTCGCGGAGAGACCGAGATCCTGCAACGGGCGCAGCGTGTGCATGTCCCCCCAACCCGGCGGCGCCACACGGCACCACCACCGACCCCACATATCCGGTGGCTTCCATTCCGCTAAAGATCGTCACCCTAGCACCGGCATGATCACGCAGACCGGTCGGCGACGTCGGCCGGTGCCCTGGAGCCGCCTGCGCCGCTTGCGCAGTTCCTGCTTTCTGCTTTCTGCTTCTTCTGCGTTCTCGGCTTCGGTGTCCGTGACCGTCTTCGGATCGGCTCCCGGGGCGGCGGCCCGTGCGCGCCGGCCCGTTCCTGGACGCCCGGCCGCAGGTGGGCGAAGACCGCTGAGGCATCGATCAGGGACGGCGCTCCTCGCACCTTCGCGGGCGGGGTCGATCTGGGCGGTACGAAGCGTGATCACTTGAGGTCCATACCGCCCCGGGCCGCCCGGGCCCTTCGTCGGGTCGCTGAAGCCGGGGCACTGCTCCCCTTTCGGCACCCGGGGCCCGGTCCTGCGGGCACTGGCCCGCGTGTTCGACGCCGCACCCGCTCCAGCCGGCCCGACAGTACCGGCGCCTCATCCAGGGTGAGTTCGATGACGAGCGAGGGTGGTCACCGCCGGCCGCGGCGAGCCCGGGCAGGCCGTCAGGGATCACTCCGGCCCCGTCAGGCCAAGGCCCAGCGCGGCGCTGCTTGTTGCGGTGCCCGAGGGATGCCGACCTCCTAATCGGTTTGCCGCCGACCGGTCCGGTCGGATAGGAAGCTTGCATGCTGAAGGGCAGCAAGATCGGGCTCAGGGCCCGGCACGACGACGACATCCCGATCCTGCGGGCCGAGCTCTACGACGACGTGGTCAACTCCTCGCGGTCCGAAGGCCAGCCGTGGCGGCCGATCACGCCTGGCTCGACGGACCCGCGGCTCGTGGTGGACGACAAGGACCAGCGGCAGGTCCCGTTCTCCGTGGTGGAGCTGGACGGCGGCACGCTGGTCGGTGCCGCGACGCTGTGGGGCATCGACAACCACAACCGGTCCGCGCACATCGGAGTGGGGCTGCTGCCGTCCTCCCGCGGCAAGGGCTACGGCACCGACGTGGTCGCAGTGCTGTGCCACTACGGTTTCGTCGTGCGCGGCCTGCAGCGGCTGCAGATCGAGACGCTGTCGGACAACGCCGCGATGCTGCGCTCCGCCGAGCGCAACGGCTTCGTCCGCGAGGGCGTGCTGCGCTCCTCGGCCTGGGTGATGGGCGAGTTCCTGGACGAGGTGCTGCTCGGGCTCCTCGTCCAGGACTGGAAGCCGGACTCGAAGGGCTAGGGCGGCGAGGTGCCGCGGTTGTCGCCGGGCGCCCGTCAGGGATTACGGGTCGGCCCATAGTGTGACCTCCATGGAGATACCCGGTCTCGGGATCGTCGAGGACGATGACGATTCCTATGTGAGCGACCCGGTCACCGTGCCGGTACTGGGCGACGCGGAGTGCCAGTTCATCGTGGTCGGTTACGACGACGATGACGCGCAGGAGGACTTCCACACCGCGATCGACGCGTTCCTCGCCCTCGACGCCTCGACGTTGCGCGCTGCGGCGCCATCCGTCTTCGCCTACTACCAGGACGTCCGGTCAAGACTGGCCGGGGTCGGCATCGATCGCGTCGTGGCCATCGACGGACCCGACGACGTATGGGACCACGTCGAGTTCGGCTGGGAGGTGACGATCGAACGGGACTGGTCCGGCGATCGGCAGGTTTGCCTCTCGATCGGGTCGTCCTGTGCCTGGGAGCGGGAGCACGGTCTCCAGATCGTCTTTCGCGGCGGCCGCACGGTGACGAAGGTCGGCCCGTTCGACGGGCACCTGAGCAATGCGTCCGCCTACGGCCGTGACGAGCTCGCGGACGTCGTCTACCACCGCCGCCGAGCCGTGACGGACGAGTCGCCGGGCCCGCCGGCACTCTGATGCGGCCGCCGACCCAGCGCGCCGCCCGCCCCCGGTCCGCCGCCCCTGGCGATGGGCTCGGGGTGGCGGACCGGGCCCGGGGGGCAGGCGGCGAATCCCAGGTTCGTTCTCGACGGGCGGCGCTGTCCGCCACGTCGCCGAAGGCGGTCCGTCCCCTACAACTCGAGTACCAACCAAGGCTGTTGTGTCATTCCCAGGGTGGAGGGGAGGTGCAGCCCGGCGGGGGATCCGCATGCGTGGCCGGTTCCTGAAGGATCTTTCCTGTCCGAACATACGACCGGAAGGATCGATATCGTGCGCAGACGACGTCTCGCGCCGCTGTTGGCCGTGAGTGTCACGGCCACGCTGGCTCCCGTGCTCGCCACCTCGACGGCCACGGCCGCCACTCCGTCGACCGCCTCATCGTCCGCGGCCACGGGCGCGCTGGACCAGTATGTGAAGCAGAAGCCGCGGTGGAAGCGGTGCGAAGCCGACGCTCCGGCGGAGTTCGAGTGCGCCACGATCAAGGTCCCACTGGATTACCGGGTTCCCGGCGGCAAGCGGATCGACTTAGCCATATCCCGGATCAGGAGCACCGCGCCCGACAAGCGGCACGGTGTCCTGTTCTCCAACCCTGGCGGCCCGGGGGGACAGGGGCTCTACATGCCGCTGGGGATGCGGGAGAGCCTCCCCGAATCGGCACAGCAGAAGTACGACCTCATCGGCTTCGACCCGCGCGGTGTGGGACGGAGCAGCCCGGTCTCCTGCGATCTGGAGCCGGAGGAGGAGAACTGGCTGCGGCCGTACAAGAAGGAGCTGTTCGACAAGGACGTCGCCTGGGCGCGCGAGGTCGCGGACAAGTGCAGGGAGAAGGCGGGCGACACGCTCCCTCACATCACCACGCGCAACACCGCGCGCGACATGGATCTGCTCCGGGCGATCCTCGGTGAGAAGAAGATCTCGTACGTGGGCTACTCGTACGGCACCTACCTGGGCGCCGTCTACACCCAGCTCTTCCCGGGCCGGGCCGACCGGTTCGTGCTGGACAGCGCGGTCGATCCGGCGCGCGCCTGGCGAGGGATGATCCAGTGGTGGGCGGAAGGCGCCGAGCCCGCGTTCGACCGGTGGACCGAGTGGGCCGCCGCGCGTTCGGAGAAGTACGGCCTCGGTGACACCCCGAAGGAGGTCGACCGGACCTTCTGGGACCTGGTCGCGCAGGCCGACGAGGAGCCCATCGAGGTGGACGGGCAGCCGACCACCGGTGATGACATCCGCAGCGGTATGCGGGGGGCGGTCTTCAGCCCGGAGTACGCCACCGAGGCGGTCGTGGAGCTGAAGAAGGCCGCGGCCGGCCGGCCCGCCTCCGCGAAGAAGCTCGCGGCGTTCACCGGATCCGAGCAGGCCGGAACCGCGGGCGCCGCCGCCGATGCCGCCGAGGTGCCGTCCGACAACATGACGGCGAGCTTCTGGGCCGTGGTGTGCGGCGACAACTCGGCCGCGTGGTCCCGCGATCCCGAGAGCTACCGGCAGGACGCCATCGAGGACAAGGGCCGCTACCCGCTCTTCGGTGACTTCGCGTCCAGCATCAAGCCCTGTGCGTTCTGGGACAAGTCCGTGGAACCGGCGACCAGGGTGAACAACAAGGTCGGCTCCCTGGTCGTCCAGAACGAGTGGGACTCGCAGACCCCGCTGCCCAGCGGTCAGGCCCTGCACGCCACCCTGAAGGGCTCGAAAATGGTCACCGTCCTCGGTGGCGAGGGCCATGGCGTCTACCCGAACGGCAACGCGTGCACGGACGGTACGGTCACCGGCTACCTGCTCAACGGCAAGCTCCCGGCGAAGGACGTGACCTGCGAGGCGACCGCCGACTCGAACGCGGAGGGCCGGAAGAACCAGAAGCGGGACGCGCTCCCCGGGTCTCCGCTCCCGGAGCGTGCCCCGGACCGTTTCTGAGCCCGGTCGCACGGCTCGTCGCCGCATGACCCGGTGAAGACGGGGCGGGACCTCCCTGGGGTCCCGCCCCCATCGCGCGTCGCCGGCGCGACCGGGCGCCGACGACGGCGTGGACGTGGCAGCCGCCCGAGTCGAGCGGTCTTGGGCCGTCCGACAGCCGGCCACAGGTGCCTGCTCCCCGTCGAGGAGTCGCCCCGTGGCGGGCGTGGAACCCGCGGAACGAGCCTCGCGGACGGACTCGCCCTGGCCACCGCCCTCCGCGACCACCGTCCCATGAGTTCCGGGAGGCGAGCCGTCAGCTACTCATCATCCGACCGCACGGCCCCGGCCTTCCGGAGCCGCCGGGAAATGGCCCCCCGTATCTCGTTCCCCAGCCGTTCCCGCTCCGCCGCCTCCTCCGCCTCCCGGTCCCGCGCAATCAACGGACCCAACTCCCGCCGCACCCGCGCGATCACATCGTCCACCCGCTTCCCGCTCTCCTCCCCCGGCTCCCGCACCCACGCTTCGATCACCCGCAGGGCGTTCCCGAGCAGTTCCCGGTCCCCGGCGGTGATCCCCCGCAGGATGTGCGAGACCTCGACATTCCCTCCCGCCGCACCGGCCGTGCCCGACCACTCACCGATGGCGGCGAGCGCCTCCTCCCGTACGTGCCGGGCGTCACTCCCCTGGGCCGCGGATGCGACCATCAGCGCGCGCAACGACTTCAGAAAGCGATCCGCCGTCTCCGCACCATCCGTGTCGGAACTCATCTCAGGCACTCACTCCTTCGGGCGGCTCTTCGGTGTCCAGTCGGGTCTTGACCTCGTCGACGATGGTCCAGCACTCCAACTCGTACGGCCAGAGCCGGGGCAGATGGGCGCGTGCCTCGTCGGGGTCCATGAAGACGAAGGCCACGTTGTCGACCGGTTGGTCAGGACCGAGCGCCTGATCACGTCGCACCGCGCAGGCGTCGCGCATCTCGACCGGCGACACGGTCCGCCCGAGGACGACGACTTCCAGCACCCGGCGTTCCGCGTCGTAGAAGCCACGGATGTCCTTGTCGTAGACGTACGGCTCCTGCAGGTACCCCCCCTCGTCCGTGATGCCCATACGCAGGTGTGCCGGTTTCGCCTGCTGGAGTGCGGTCGACGCATCGAGGTCCAGATCGTGGAACTGCACGAGGGTGGTGTCGTTCGGTCCGTGGTGCAGCCGCCAGCAGTCCTGGTCCAGCCAGCGGCGGGAGACCAGAAAGCGGTGCCCGGAGCCCTGGAAGGCACAGGCCCAGCCGTGCCGGAGGTGATGTCCGCCGAAACTGGGTGCCCGGTAGAACAGCGGGCCACGAGTACGCCATTGCGCATGGAGCGTCTTGAACGACGCGACGCGGAAGGGCAGCTCGCTCAGCAGCCCGACCACCTCGGCCGGGCCGCCCTCGAAGTCGAAGGCGGCGTCGACGTATCCGTCGGCGCGCATGACGAGGCGGTGCTCGGCGGCCTCGTCGAAGTACGCGGCGACGGTGTCCCCCGTGCCCGCGAAGCGCTCGATCCAGTCCGGCGAGGGGCGTGCGCCGCGGGAGTCGACGTCGACCTCACGCGGTGCCCGTGCGTCTCCCCACAGCCGGTGCTCCCACAGGGCGTGAGCCGCCGCGGTCGCGTCCGGGGTCTCCAGCGCCACCGTGATCCGTCCCAGCATCTACTGTCCGCCTCCCGTTGCCTCGGCCGTCGTGCCGTCCAACCATGCCTTGAAGTCACGCCCCGCCGCAGTACTGAAGTCCAAGGAACTCCAGTCCTCCGGGGTGAGCACTCTGGGATCCCCGCGGGTGTTGAACACTTGGAGTTCGAGATCCGCTTCTCCGTTGGCCTTGAGGAACTTGAAGAGCCAGGATGCGTTGCTGTGCACTCCCTGCGGATCCAGGAAAGCCACCCGTACGAGATTGATCGGCCGCCTTTCTCCACCCACCGATATGTCTTTCCCGGGTATCTTGATCAGGTCATTGAGCTGACCTTCTATTTCCTTGTCGTACTTGGAGATGTTCTTGATCTCCACGATGGTGTCGTCCTCGACGAGGTCGAGCCGTCGAGGCTTTTCCAGGGTGACACCGTCGACGGCGTCCTTGGGGATCACGACCTGGGAGTTTCCGTCGGGCGCGTGATTCTTCTCGTACCAGGCCTCACCCAGGGGTCCGCGGTCGGACCCGTGCAGCTCCTTGCTGATACGCAGAAGATCGGCGTGACTTCCGACCTTTTCGGCCAGCTGTTTCGCGAAGTCTATTTTCGCGACATGCCGCACGTCGTCGTAGAGGCGACCCGCCGGGTCCGGCATCTTCGCGATGAAATCGGCCTCCGAGCCGATGACTCCATTGTCCTTGAGTACCTTGATGAACTTTCCCAACGGCTTGCTCTCATCATTGCCGCCCAGCTTGTCGAACGCCTCCTCCCGCGTGATGGACGGGTCGGCATCGAATCGCGGCTTGGGGTTGGCGGCGGTCTCCGGCTTCTGGTCGACGATGCTGCCGAGCGGATTCTCGTCGGTGGGCGGGATGAACCAGTGCTTCTTCGTCGAGGGATCGTTCTGGACGAGCTCCAGCGGTCTGTCCTTGGGCTGGCGCCAGACATGACCGTCCGGCAGGTCCGCTTCGGTGTAGCCCAGGTTCCTTGCTGCCTTCAGCCCCTCGCTGTCCGCGGCGACATAGCCTCGCCCGGGGTCCAGATTCCATTCCTTGAGGGTGTTGGCGTGGGTGTTGACCTGCTGGACGAGGAAGCTCAGTTCGGCTTCGAGTTCGGCGCGGGCGGCGGGGTCGGCATCGGCATAGGTGCGGGCGCGGTCGGCGATGACGGCGGGGAGCTTGCGGAGTTCGAGGCGGGCCTCCCAGGCCATCGAGCCGACGGGCGGGGAGCCGTGGATGCCGACCCATTCGGTCACCTGGCGCAGGAGTTGGCGCACGCGGCCGGAGAGGCCGCCGTAGCGCATCATCGTGCGGGCGGTGGGGGCGTGGAGGCGGATGTCGGTGGGGGTGGCGGAGGGGCCGACAGCCATGCGCACGTTGCTGATCAGGCCGTTGTCATCGATGTCGTAGTGGACGCGGACGGTGCGGCCGGGGAGTTCGGGGTCGATCCTGACGTCGACCCGGTCGCCCAACGGGCCGAGCACGCTGCGGAGTTCCGCTTCGATGTCGGCCTGGTCGCGAGGGCGCACGGGGCCGTCCGCGCTGCCCTTGCCCCCGGTGGGGTCGAGGCTGGAGCCGCCCCAGGAGGTGGCACCGTCGGGGCCGCGGCCCGGCTGCGGGCTGCCGCCGGCGTCACCGCCGGGCCTGGGACCGGGACCGTCGACATCGGGCTTGGCTCCGGGGGTGCCGCCGGGTGCCGGGCCCGAGCCGTCCGGCCTGGGCCCGGCCGGGGCGTCGGGCACGTCGACGTCGGGCGCCTTGGGGACGTTGACGTCAGGGGCGTCGGGCGCGTCGGGGGTTTTGACATCCGTGGGGAGCTCGGGGACTTTGATGCCGAGCTTTCCCAGGCCGGCCGTCACGCTCGTGGAGACCCGTTCGGTCATGGCGTGCACGCGCGGATGGGCCATCACACCGGTGACCGCCACCGACGTGGCCACGCCGATCAGCGCGTCCTGCAAGGTGTAGCTCCGGCCGGTGATGGCGGCGTCCGCTGCGCCGAGGCCGACCTCGACCCCCGCCTCGACCGTCATCTCGATACCGACGCGGACCCCCGTACTCAGTGCGGTCCTGGCGACGGCCGCCGACACTCCGCCGCCGATCGCCCCGCCGATCGCCCCGAAGAGGGCCGCCTTCCCGACCCCCTCCAGCGGCGGCAGGCCGTAACAGACGTTGCTCACCACTTGGCCCACGGCCCCCGCCACCGCCCCCACGATGGCTCCGCCGACGACCGTTCCGATCACCCCCGCGGCGGCGGCGCTCGCCCCCATCGCCCCGGCCAGCGCCCCGATCGGCCCGATGATCAAGGGCCCGAGCACCAGCGTCAGCGCGATGACGACGACGATGACCAGGACGACGACGAGGACGGACACCCAGCGCGGCTTGACCTTGGCGGCTGCCTTGTCCGCCTCCTCGGTGATCTTCGGGTGGATCTCGTCCTTCCCCGCCCCCGTGGCCGCCTTTTCCAGGCCTTCCGCGACGGCCTCGACCTGCCCGTCCGCCCCCTCCTTGAACTTGCCGGAGAGTTCGGTGTACGCCTTGTCGAGCCCCTGCAGTACCTGCTTGTTGGCGTCCTCGTGACCGCTCCGCATGGTCCTGGCGGTCTCGGCGAAGTACTGCTGGACCTGCCGCAGCCCACTCGCCGTCCGCGTGGCGGTGGTGGTCAGCGTCTGCCCGGTGGATGTCGCGGTCTGCTGCGCGGACCGCGCCGCGGCGGAGGAGGTCTGCGAAATCCCCGACGCCGTACGCTCCCCCAGCGCCGCCAGCGACCGCCCGGCCTGCGCGGCCCGCGCCCGCAGCCCGTCGGCCGTCGCCTCCAGCCGCTCGTCGAACCGGTCGCCGGTGTCCCGTAACACCTCCTCGAGCTGGTCGGGATCGGGCGCCTCGTCCGTGCCGAGGATCCGTACGAACTCCCGCAGGCTCCGGTCCAGCCCTGCCCGCGCCGCGGCCAGGCTCTGGCCGATCGCGGCGTTGACACCGGCGGCCTGGCGTTCGGCGGCCTGCCGCTGCTGCGCCGCCTGCGCACGGATCGCCGCCAGTTGCGACGTCTCCAACCGGGCCAGACCCGCCTCGGCGGAACTCGCCGCCCGGCCGATCGCCTGGAGCGCACCCGCCCTGGCGTCGTCGGCACTCCCGGCCGACTGTCGGTGCGCATCGGCCAGGCCCTGCTGACATTGCTTCAGCACCGAGTCCAGACTCTTGCGGACGTCGTCGGAGATCTTGCGGACCGTGTTCTCGGCGTCCGGCCGGCCTTTTCGTATGTCGCCGATGGGCTCGTCCGCGGCCTTGGGCAGTTGCTCCTTGTACCCGTCGCCGACCGCCTTGGCGGCATCCGCCCTTGCCTTGCAGCGGTTGTCGGTCAGCGGACCGTCCCAGAAATTGTCGTCCCGGTGGATCATCTTGGCGCGGTACTGCTCGGCCCGTTTCCTGGCCTCGCCGACCGCCAGGTCCCCGGCGTGCGTGGCGGCGTCCCGGATCCGTTGTTCCGTACGGGCGTAGAGGTCTCCGAGCGCCGACAGCTGGTCGTTCTGCTTGCCGGTGACGGCCTGGTCCGCCGTACGGGCTCCGCCGTCCATCGCGGTCCGCGCGCCCGAGGCCGCTGTCCCCATCGCCGCGACCGTCGCCGCGTGACGGGCCTCCACCTGGCCACGGGCTGCCCGCGCCTGCGCCTGCACGCTCGCCCTGGCACCGCGCACGGCCGCCCGCACCGCCTCCGCACCGGAGGTCTCGGCGGACCTGATGTCCGCCAGCGCCGTCGCTCTGGCACCGTTGACCTGCCCGGTCAGCTGGGGGCCGAGCGCCGCCAGCTGGCCCGATTTCGCCCGGCGACCGCCGACGAACGCGGCAACCTTCTCCTTCCCGGCCCTCCGGTCCCGCGCCAGCCCCTGCTTGTAGTCCTGTACCTCCGCCTCGTGCTCCTGCGGTGACTGTCCCCACAGCGGTGGCAGCAGCGGCTCCACGTCCAGCTCCACGAAGCCGAACCCGCCCCCGTCGCCGTCTCCGCCTTCCTGGCCACCCCTGTCCGGCCTGCCGGGGTCCTGCCCCGACTGCCCTTCCTGCTGCTGTCCTTGGGATCTGCCGGGCGTCGGTACGCCTTCCGGGTCCGGCCCCGACACCTCCCGCCGTCCCCGGCCCCTCTCCGTGGCCTTCGTGTCCGCCGCGCGACGTTCCTTCAGCAGCGACGAGCCCGGCCGCTTCCCCTTACGGGCCGACTCCAGTTCGCCCTTGCGCGCGTCCGCGGTGGCCGAGGCGGCCGCGGCACCACCGTCCGGGAGCCGTGCGGGCAGGACGGGCTCCTCGGCCGTCCGCGGCCGGTCCGGCCGCGCCGCCTTCTCGTCGGTCGGCGGCCTCATGACGGCACGAGGGGCGGCGGGGCGCGCTTCGGAGGCGTGGGCCGCCCCCTCCTCCGAGCCGAAATCGCCCACCCCCGGGGAGGCGCCGGGCGCGGCCGCGGGAACGGCTCCCTGCCGGTCCGGCGCCGACCCGCCGTACGCAAGCCCTTGAGCAGGGGGGCCACCCGGCGCCTGATTCCCCGGGCCCCCGAGGCCCTGCGGGCCCGCCGGCCCCTGGCGTACCGGTGGCCGCGACGGACGCTGCGCAGCCAGCAGCCGTGACACGGCGGCATTGCCCGCCCCGCGCTGCAACCGCTGAACGGATCGAGCGTCGAGCGTACGGCCGCCACGCCCCGCGGGCTGCGGAGTCCGCCGCTCCCCGCCCCGCTCCACCTGTTGCTCCGGGGTCCTGGCCTCGTCGTTCTCGGGCGCGCTGTCACGAGCGTGCACGGCGGTGGCCCTTCACCGGTGGTTCGGACGTCGCGTCCGAGCCTCCATCGGGCAGCGCGCCCACGAGAGAGCCGTCGAGGCAGCATCACGGGCAATCCCGGCTGCCCTTGCCGCCCTTCCGGGCGTCGTCGACGGAGAGCCGCGTGTGCGAACCACAGGCCGCGTGTGCCGGGGCGTGTGGAAGGACCGCCGACTCACCGAGCCGGACGGGCAACGGGACGAGAGCCGGTGCCGGCGTCGTCAGCGGTCGCGGCGAACAGGTCGGCGAACGGATCGGCCGGGAGGCACACCTCCGCAGGGTGCCCGGAAAGGTGCCCGGAAAGGTCTCACGCTCCTGAAGGCGGAGCGAGTCCGCGATGGTGGCCGACGGGTGCGGGACACCACCGCGAACGCGTGGCGCGAGAGGCTACATGGTGATGTGGACGGGGCCTCCGGCGTGCGAGATCCCGTCGAGGACCGAGGACGGGATACGGAAGACCCGGCCGGGGGCCGCGGGCCAGGCGAGGGTGCGGCGGGTGACGACGCGGCCGTCCTGACGGACCGTCACCTTGGGGAAGCGGACGAACTCGTCCGTCCAGAGCAGGAGCCGGTCGCGGGCCGGAGCCGGATCGCCGGGGCGGAGGATCTGCGGTGCGATCCAGCGGAACGGGGCGTCGGCGATCAGGCGGACCCCCTCGGTCGGCTCGCGCCTTCCGTCCAGGTGGTCGATGACCTGCTGGGCGACGTGCTTGCCGTCGAGGGCGGCCACGTCGGCGGTGTCGACGGGGTGGAGCATGTTGCCGACGGCGAAGACTCCGGGCCGGCTGGTGCGCAGCGCGGTGTCCGTGAGGGGGCCGAGGGTGCTTTCGTCGAGGGTGATGCCCGCGGAACGCACGAGTTCGTGGTCGGGGATCCAGTCGCCGGTGAAGACGACGGTGTCGCATTCGACGGTTCGGCGTCTGCCCGTGTCGAGGTGCTCGATCTCGACGGCCTCGCAGCGGCCCTTGCCCAGGACCCGGGTGACCCGGCAGCGGGTGGCGACCGGAACGCGGAGAACGGTGCGGCCGGCGGCGTTGAAGGCGCCGTAGGACTCCGCCTTCGGGTACTTGCTGATCATGAGCGCGGGGGTGCAGCCGGCTTCACGGAGGGTCATGGCCGCGGACCAGCTGACCAGTTCGCCACCGACGATGACGGCCCGCTTGCCGACGGGCTGGTGGTGGAGGTGGACGAGGTTCTGGAGTTGGCCGGTGGTGTAGACCCCGTGGGGGCGGTCTCCGGGGATGCGGCGTGCGGTGCGGGGCCGTTCGCGGGCGCCGGTCGCCAGGACGATGGCCCGGGCACGGATCTGGTAGCGGCCCTCGGGGCTGGTGACGTCGACGGTGCGCTGGTCGGACCAGCCGGTGACCATGGTGCTGGTGCGGATCTCCGCTCCGGACCGTGCGGCCCGGTCGGTCAGGTGACGGGCGTAGGCGGGGCCGGTCATCACGCGACGCAGGTCTCGCAGACCGTATCCGGTGTGGTCGCTGTGCCGGGGAATGCCGCCGGCCTGCTTCTCCCGGTCGACGACCAGGACCCGCCCGGCACCGCGGTCGACGAGTTCGGCGGCGGCGGTGAGCCCTGCGGGACCGCCTCCGATGATGAGGACATCGGGCTCGATGAGGGGCAGCTGGTGGGTCATCGGTTGTCCTTGTGCTGGCTGCAGCAGCCGTCGTTGGTCTGGTGCCGGGTGCGCAGGGCGGCGACGGCCGCGCCGCAGAAGAAGCCCTGGCAGCGGCCGTTCATGGCCCGGGTGCGTCGGCGCAGCCCTTCCAGACTGCGCGCGGGCACCGGGGCGTGGCAGGCGTCTCGGATCTCGCCCTCGGTGACCCGTTCGCAGAAGCAGACGATGGTGCCGTAGGCGGCGTCCTCGGCGATGAGGTCGGCGTCCTGGTAGGGGCGTGTGGTGGCTTCGCCGATGTTCGGCATCCGGGGCGGGGCAGGCAGGTCGCTGCGGCCGCGGAGCCCGAGTCCGGCTTCCGTCAGGAGCCCGGTGACGTGCTCGGCGATGGCGATGCCGGCCGTCAGGCCGGTGGAGCGGATGCCACCCACAAGGAGGTATCGCTGTTCGGGGGTCGCTTCGATGAGGTAGTCGTCGCGGTCGATCGCGGCGCGCAGTCCGGCGTAGCTGGCGGTGACCTCCTCGTCGAGCAGGCTCGGCATGAGCCGCGCGCCCTTGCCGAGGAGGAAGTCGTAGCCGTCCTCGGACGTGGCGGTGTCGGTGCGGTCGGTGAGGTCCTCGGCGGTGGGGCCGAGCATGACGTTGCCGTAGATCGTCGGGGAAATGAGCACGCCCTTGCCGCGGGAGGAGGGCACCGGCAGGACGATCTTGCCGGCCTTGGGCCGTGCCAGCTTGTCGAACACGAACAGTTCGCCGCGGCGGGGGGTGACGGTGAAGCGGTCGTGGCCGAAGAACCGGTCGATCGTGTCGGCGCCGAGACCTGCCGCGTTGACGACCCAGCGGGCTCGCACATCGCCCTGGGCGGTGTGCAGCGTCGTCGTGTCGGCGCCGACGTCGATGCCGGTCACGGCATGTTCGAGCAGGATCGTCGCCCCGCGTTGCCTGGCGTCCGTGGCCAGGGCGAGGTTGGTGGTCCAGGTGCAGATGATGGACTCGTCGGGAACGGTCAGGCCGCCGAGCACCCCCTCGCCGAGATCCGGCAGGACCTGGTACACCTCGTCCGCGTCGACGATGCGGCAGTGCTCGTATCCGTTGGCCTCGGCCTTCTCCTTCAGGGCGGGCAGGGCGTCGAGCTCTTCCTGGTTCCAGGCCACCAGCACGGCGCCGGTGTGCTCGACGGGGATTCCGGTGGCCTTGGCGTAATCGCTCAGCAGGTGGTAGCCGCGAGCCACGAGCCGGGACTCCAGCGTGCCCGGTTTGGCGTCGAAGCCCGTGTGCAGGATGGCGGTGTTGGCCTTGCTGGTTCCGTCTCCGACGTCGTCGCGGGCTTCGAGCAGCGCCACGGAGACATCGTGGCCCGACAGCTCGCGTGCGATGGCCGAGCCGACGATGCCTCCTCCGATCACCACGATGTCGAAGACTTCGGGGTGAGAACGGTGGGGGGTGGGGGTCATGAGTGGTCTCCCTTGGTGGCGCAGGCCGCGGCGGCCTGCGCCCATGTGGTGCGGAACTCCTCGGCCCGGTCCTCGGACCAGCGGGGTTCGTAGACGGCCGCCGGCTGCCAGTCGCCGACGGCCTCTTCGAGGCTGACGGCGGGGTCGAGCGCGCAGCGGGCGAGCGCGGCGGCGCCGAGGGGGGTGGCGTGCGCGTTGGGGTAGATGTCGACGGGGAGCTGGGCGATGTCGGCCTGGGCCTGCATGAGGGCGGCGGAGTTGGTCAGTCCGCCGTCGGCGCGCAGCCGGTCCAGGGGCCGGCCGAGGTCGCGGCCGACGAGGGCCGTCAGCTCGGTGACCTGGGCGGCTATGCCCTGGAGCACGGCCAGGACGAGGTGCTCGCGGCGGGTGGCCAGCGTCAGACCGGTGAGGGAGGCCGTGGCCTCGGAAGCCCACCATGGAGCGGCGAGTCCGGCGAACGCCGGGACGCACAGGACGCCCTCGCTGTCCTCCGCCACCAGCGCGTCGAGCTCGGTGGCGGACTGGAGAAGACCGAGGTCCTGCAGCCAGCGCACGGCCGAGGCCACGGTGTAGACCTGACCGTCCAGGCAGTAGCGGGTCCGCCCCGCGGCCTGCCAGGCGACCGACGTCGTCAGGCCCGCGCTGGAGCGCACGGGGACCGGTCCCGTGTTCGCCAGCAGGAACGCGCCCGTGCCGTAGGTGCACTTGGCCGTGCCCTGCTCCAGGCATGCCTCGGCGACCAGGGCGGCCTGCTGGTCGACGATCAGGCCGGCCACCGGCGTCTCCTGCCCGAAGGCGCGCGTGGTGCCGACCACCTCGTCGCTGCCGACGATCCGCGGCAGCCGCTCGTCGCCGAGGGAGAACAGATCGGCGAGATGCCCGTCCCACGCCGCGCCGTCCAGGTCGAAGATCAGCGAACGGCTGGCGGTGGAGGCGTCGGTGACGAACTCGCCCGTCAGGTGGTGCACGAGCCAGGTGTCGGTGGTGGTCACCACCCCGTCACGGGTGAGGTTGCGGCGCAGCCACGCCATCTTGGGCGCGGAGAAATAGGGGTCGAGCACGAGACCGGTGCGCCGCGCGATGTCCTCGCGGTGCTCGGCCAGCTCGGCGCAGATGCTCTCCGCACGGCTGTCCTGCCAGACGATCGCCGGGGACAGCGGCGTTCCCGTGGCCTCGTCCCAGGCCAGGACGGTCTCTCCCTGGTTGGCCAGGGCCACGCCGTCGATGGGCCGGCCGGCCATGCTCACGGCCCGGCGGCCGGCGGTGAGGACGGAGTCGAGCAGTTCGTACGGATTCTGTTCGACGCCTCCCCCGGGCAGGTAGGCGGGGCGGATGGTCTCCTCGGCTATGGCGACCGTTCCGTCCTCGGCGTCGACGACGATGGCTTTGGTGCCCGAGGTGCCCTGGTCGATGGCGAGGATCGCGGTCATCGCAGGGCCCCTTCCGTGTCGGCCGCGGAGGGTGCGCCGACGCTGTCCAGGGCGCGGTCGACGTCGGCCATGTCCGGCATCGTCAGGGCTGCGCGTCCGCGCCGGGCGATGAGCGCCACCAGGTAGACGGCGCCGATCCCGCACAGCACCAGGACGTAGGCCCAGGGGCCGCGGAAAGAGGCGTCCCGGAAGATGAGCAGCTCGTACACCAGCCAGACCGCGGCCAGAAGCAGGACCGGGACCTCCCACCGCCCCAGGGAGAAGCCGCGCGACGGCGGCAGGGAGGAGCGCTTGGCCGCGTACATCGCGACCGTGCCGGCGTAGATGACGGCGGGCAGCAGGGTGGCGGCGGAGAAGAGCTGGAACAGGGCGTCGGTGGAGCGGGAGAAGACCGCGAGGACGATCTGCGCGATGAGCATCATGAACACGGTGGCGTTCAGCGGCGTCGCCGTCCGGGGGTGGATGCGCTTGAGCAGGCGCCATCCGGGGAAGCGCTCGTCCCTGGACATCGCGTAGACGAGGCGGGTTCCGCTGAGGGTGATCACCAGCCCGCAGGAGAAGATCGAGACCACGACGAGGACCAGGAGGGCCTTACCCACCACGGACCCGAGCACGGCGGTGATCACGGTGGCCACCGGGGTGGCCGACTCGGCGGCGCCGTCGACCTGGCCGACGGCGGCGGTCACTGCGACCAGGAAGAGGAAGCCGAGGACGCCCAGGGAGAGGACGGCCTGGACCATCGCCTTGGGGATGACGCGGGCGGGGTTCTTGGTCTCCTCGGCCAGGTTCGCCGCGGACTCGAATCCGACGATGGTGAACGCGCCGAGCAGGAACGCCATGGCGAAGGGGCCGGCATGGGTTGCGTCGCCCAGACCGTAGTAGCCGCTCTCCGGAATCGTCCCGGTGTCGAACAGGGTGGCGAAGTCGAGCTTGCCGGTGAAGTAGCCCACCGCGAACAGCAGCACAGTCAGCGCGATCATGCCGATGAGCTGCGCCGTCACCGCCGCGCTGTTGACCTTGTGCGTGATACGCGTGGACGCGGCGACCAGCATGGCCTGCAGCAGCACCACGCCGGCCGTGATGACCCAGGCGTTCTGCGTCGTGCCGATGTACTGGAACAGCTCCGGGAGGATCGTGGAGGCGATCGTGTAGTCCACGGCGACCACGACGACCCCGAGGAAGGCGAACGAGATCCAGCCCATGATCCAGCCCCACACGGGCCCGACGATCCGCGACACCCACTGGTAGGAGTAGCCGCTGATCGGGATGCGCGCCGCCAGCGCTCCGAAGACGAGGGCGATGCAGAGCTGGCCGACCACGGAGATCGGCCAGGCCCAGATGCCGCGCGGGCCGGAGGTGGCGAGCACCGAGCCATAGGCCGTGAAGATCCCTGTCGCGATCGACACGAACCCGAACGCCACGGAGAACGAGGCGTACCAGCCCAGCTCCCGCGCCATCACCTGGTTCGGCTCGCCCTGCTGCACCTCAGCCGTTCTTGGCGCCTGAGCACCTGCTTCTGTTTTGGCCATGACCTCGTTCCCTGCTTCAGAGTGCCCCGCCGTCGCCGCGGAAGCCAGTGGGTGATGGAAGAACCGGATGGGGTCGGTATCAAGGCGCGCGCCCCACAGGGATGCGCTGGAGTCCGTCCGCGGGGACGGCTGCAAGGGCGCGCGGTCCGCGCCACCTCGATGCCTGTCAACAGTCGCACGTGACCGTTTGTGTGGACTAATGACTGCTGAGAGTGTGGACCCTTGCCCGTTTGCCGTCAAGGGTTCACGTTCCCGACCCGGGGAGCCGCCGCTGATCACTTAGCAGAAACCGCCCTGAGCTGCAGAGAAAACCGAATTTTGAGTTCGTCGGCGATGCGTTCCGGACATCACACGCGCCCTAGAATGCAGTCAGGGTTCCACAGAAACAGTCAATCAGAGAGGGTCGGACGTGCTAGCAGCCGAGCGTCACCGCAGGATCGTCGCCGAGATCGCCCGGCTCAGATTCATCACGACGGACGACCTGACCAGCCTGCTGAGCGTCTCCCACGAGACGATCCGCAGGGACCTCGCCCTCCTCGAGCGCCGCGGCGAGCTGGCACGCGTCCACGGAGGGGCTACCGCCGTCCAGTCCCCCGTCGGGGAGGAGGCATCCTTCAACGAACGCAGGGGCGCCTTCCTCGCCGAGAAGCAGGCCATCGGCCGAGCCGCAGCGGCCCTGATCGAACCCAACCAGACGGTCGTCATCGATGTCGGCACCACGGCTCTGGAGGTGGCCCGCGCCCTGCCCGCCGACCACGTCGGCGTCATCGCCACCCCGTCCCTGCTCGTGGCCGCCGAAGTCAGCTCCCGCCCGCGCGTCGAGGTCCTGGTCAGCGGCGGGCGGCTGCGCGGAGGCGACCTGGCCTGCTCCAACGCCCAGACTGTCGAGTTCTTCGACAACCTGCGCGCGGACGCGGTCTTCCTGGGCTCCGGAGGCATCGCCTCCTACGGCCTGACCGACTTCCACCTCGATGAAGTCGCGACGAAGCGCGCCATGCTCGCCAACGCGTCCCACCGCTACGTACTCGCCGATTCCAGCAAGTTCGGACGCACGGCCGCCCACCGCGTCTGCGAACTCGACGGCTTCGACACCCTCATCACCGACACTCCCTGCCCGGACGACCTGAGCGACGCCCTCGACGCGGCGGGCGACAACATCGTCGTGGCCTGAGGAGTCGTGGCCCGACGGACCGTCGTGGCCCGAAGAACCGTCGCGGCCCGAGGACAGGGCAGCCGACCGCTTCCTTCAGCGTCGGCATATGCCCCAGCGTCGGCAGACACCTCGCCTCCGGCGCGGCCGGGGGACGCACCCACCCGAGGAGCAGCGCGAGGAATCCAGCCGTTCCGCCGCGGTCGTGCAGATGAATCCACCGACGCCCCCGCCCGGACGCCCTCTTGACCCTCTTGACTCCCTCCTGCCACCGCGTTCACAATCACAGACAGAAACAGTCAACTTTCCACATGTTCGGGCATCGGGGCGGCGACGCGTCATGACAAGATCGAGACGCCGCAATCGGCCTTCCATGAGCGGACGAACCACTGCAGCCGCCCCGTGCCGGAGTGAGGGACGGCTCCAGCTCTCCACCGGAACCGAGGGGCCCCATGTCCCGGCGCGGGAACATCTCTCGGGGGCCTCCCGCGAGCCCGTGCTCGGGTGCTCCAGGGCCGTCCGCGTCGGGAACCAGGTCTTCGCCGCCGGCACGACGGCCGGATCCGCCGACGGAACCGCCGACGGAACCGCCGAAAGTGCCGACGCAGCGGCGCGGGCGCGCGAGTTCTTCGGCCGCATCGATGCCGGCTTCGACCCGATGAGCGCTGTCCACGGCGACGGCTTCCGCGATGTCCTGCCCGTTGCGACGGTCGCCGAGGTGGGCGTGCTCGCTGCCGCAGACCCTCTTGTCGAGACGAAAGCCGACACCCTCCCACAGTGAACCCGACCGAGAACATCACCTCGATCTTCGACCTCGACGGCGTCCTGACCAGCGACGACACATTGTCGTCACTGGTCAGAGCCCGTCTGGCAGCTCGTCCTACCCGGTTCGCCGCCGCGATCCCACCGTTCTTGATCGCCTCGGCCGCACCACCGGACGGCGCGCTGAGGCCCGCGATGAACCGGGCGATCGTAGCCTTGGCGCTGCGCGGAATGACCCGCGGCCAGTACGAGGAACTGGCCGCCACGACGGGCCGGACCATGGCGGCCCGGACAGCGGTCCGGCAGGCCGTGACAAGGTGCCGATGCGCCCTCGCCGAGGGTCCGACAGTCGTGGCGACAGCCTCGGAGGAGAACCTCGCGCGTGCGTTTCTGGACGGGGTCGGCTTGCACGGCATCCCCTTGGCCGCCTCCCGGCTCGACTTCACCCCACGAGGGCCTCGACTCGTCGCGCACAACGTGGGCGAAGCAAAGGTCGATGCCGTACGAGCGCTGGGGTTCGCCCCCGAGGAAGCGGTCCTGTACACCGACTCGGCCAGCGACCTCCCGCTCGCCCGTGTCGCCCGCCGGACCGTCACCGTCAACGCCGCCCGTCGCTCGATCGCGAAGCTCGCCGACGCCTCCGCGGACATCCGTCACGAGCGCTGGCGCTGAGGCGGCACGAGCTGCCCCGGGGGTCCCCTTCCACGACGGACGAGCACCCAGGCGTGGCGCAGCCGGTCACCGGACTCCGCGGCGACCGGGGCCGCGGTCCGAAACGCCCAGGTCATCCGGTGGGGCGGTACGCAAGGGGCACCGCCCCACCGGCACGTCCGGTCAGGGACGCGGGGTCGGACCGCTACGGCCGGTCGTCGCCATGGCCGCAGGCCCGGTGCCGTCCGCCGTGCACCGCCGCGCGCGCCGACGGGCGCGGTGCGGCGGTGGCCCGGTCGAGTCGCGCGGCCGCGGCCCGTCCCGCCGACGAGTGCGCATCGTGGACGACCCTGCCGCCCACCAGGGTCAGCTCGACACGGGTGTCGCTGATGTCGGCCACAGGGCATTTCGTCACATCGCGGTCGAGCACGATCAGATCCGCCGCCAGCCCGGGACGGACGGTTCCCGTGAGCCGGTCCATGCGCAGCTGCCATGCCGTGCCGTGCGTGTGCATCCGCAGCGTCGACGTACGGCTCAGCCCCTCCAGCTCCCGGTAGAGCGGCCCCTCCCCCTCCGCGCCTGTGCGGTCGATCGCCGTACGGATCTGGTTCCACACCTGGAGCGGGTCCACCGGCCAGTCCGAACCGCCCGAGAGCCGGGCCCCGTGCCGCTCCAGGGAGCGGGCGGGGTACATCCATCGGTGCCGCTCGGGCCCGATGTACGGCAGCAGTGCCTCCATCGTCCACGTGTCCTGTGCGGCCCACTGGAGCTGCATGCAGGCCACCACGTCCAGTGCGGCGAACCGCCTCAGATCCGCCGGGTCCACCAGTTGGAGGTGAGCGACGGTGTTCCGGGCACCACGCAGCCCGGTCGTGCGCCGGGCGTACGCGTACCCGTCGAGCGCCGTACGCACCGCGCGATCGCCGAGCCCATGAGCGTGCATCTGCCAGCCGGCCCGGTTGAAGACCTCGGTCAGCCGCCCGTATTCCTCTCCGGTGGCGTACAGCTCACCGCGGTTGTCGGTCGGGTGTCCGGAACCGTCCAGATAGGGTGCCAACAGCGCCGCCGTCTGCGCCGGGTACTCGATCACCCCGTCGAGGAACACCTTGATCGTCCCGAACCGCAGCCCGGGTACGTCACGGAAGGAGTGCCGCAGCCCGCGCGCATGGGCAAGGGCGGCTTTCGGATCCTTCACCAGGTCCGCGTCGATCCTGATCGCGGGGACGATCCGCTGCGGCAACGACCCCGCGTCCGCCAGAGCCCGATAGAGCGCCAGCTCGTTCTGCCCGACCAGCGCGTCCATCATGGTTGTCACGCCGCAAGCCGCTGCCTGGGCGAGGACCCGGGCGCAGGCGGCGACCAGTTCGGCCTTGCCGGGCTCCGGAATGTGACGGGTCACCAGCGGCTGGGCGTCGTCCTTGAGTACTCCGCTGGGCTGCCCGTCCGGCCCCTTCACGATCTTTCCGCCCACAGGATCGGGGGTCGCCGCCGTGATACCGGCGATCTCCAGGGCACGGGCGTTGACCCAGATGTTGTGGCCGTCGCCGCCGATGAGCGCGACCGGGCGGCGCGTGGGAAGGGCGTCGAGCAGCGAGTGGTGAGGAAGGGTGCCGTGCGGCAGCAGACCGATCGGGTTCCAGTCCGAGACCACCAGCCAGCCCTCGGGTTCCTGGCCCGGCGTGTCCTGGAGAAAACCGGTGAGGATCGCCAGGAGTTCCTCGACGGTCGTCTCGGCGCCCTCCAGGGAGGGGCGCAGTGAGCGGTCGCCCGCGGAGAGCGGATGCACATGGCCGTCGTGGATGCCGCTCATCACGGTCGCCCCGCGCGCGTCGACGATCTCGGTGCCACGTCCGGCGAGGCGGCGCAGGTCGCGGCCCCGGCCGGTGGCGAGAATCCGGCCGTCGTGCCCGACGGCCACGGCCTCGACGCGGCGGGCACCGGGAAGTCCGGTGAACACCTGTGCGTTGTGGACGATCAGGGCGGCGGCGCTCCGCTGTGCGGCGGCCGCGGGGCCGGCCGCCGCACCCACCAGTCCGGCCGCACCCGCGGCGAGCACGGTCCGCCGGGCGAGAGAAGAAGTCATGGCCACTCCAAGGGTCGGGCTGCATTCGCTGTGGCCGGACCCTCTTTGATTAACGCCGTAACCAGAACCCGTTCGGAACGACTGAATCCGTAGGATGACGCCATGTCAGGGCCTACTCTCGCAGATGTGGCACGCGCCGCAGAGGTCTCCACCGCCACCGTCTCGCACGCTCTCAACGGAACAGGCCGGCTCGCCGACTCCACGCGCCGCCGGGTCCGCGAGGTGGCCATCGCGCTCGGCTACGGCGCACAGCGAGCCCCACGGGCCGGGAAAACCCTGGGCGTGGCCGTCACCACCTATGCCGGATCGGCCTGGAACTTCCTCGATGTCCCGTACTTCGCCCAACTCCTCACTGTTGCCACGGCCACCGCGCACGCCCACGGCTACGCCCTGACCATCCTCCCCGCCACCTGCGGGGCCGAGACGCCCTGGCACACCCTCACCGTGGACGGCATGCTGCTCCTCGACAGCCCCACGGACGACCCGGTACTGCGTGCGCTGCGCGCCCGGGGCATCCCGCTCGTCTTCGACGGCCGACCCGTCGATC
Organism: Streptomyces sp. NPDC001750; assembly: GCF_042892615.1. NCBI lineage: Bacteria > Bacillati > Actinomycetota > Actinomycetes > Kitasatosporales > Streptomycetaceae > Streptomyces > Streptomyces sp. NPDC001750. Next base: position 156,334 of record NZ_JBIAUE010000011.1, read on the forward strand.
CGAGGCCCGGGGACATCTGGGTCGACAACGACCACGTCGCCACCACCCGCGAGGTCCTCGGCCACCTGACCGCCTCGGGCGCCCGACGGATCGCCCTGCACGCCGGATACGGCGACGAGCACTACACCCGGACCGTGACCCGCTCCTACCAGCAGTGGTGCCACGAAAACGCCCGGACTCCGCTGGTCCTCACCTTCGACCCGTCCGACACCACGGGCCACGGCTTCGACGCCGTCTTCGCCGCCCGCGCCTGCGACGCGGTCTACACGGTCTACGACCCCGGCGGTCGCCAGGTCCTGGCCGCAGCGGCTCGCCACGGCCTGCGGATCCCCGACGACCTCCTCCTCGTCTGCGCCAGCGAGGACCAGGCCTACGCCGAGAGCGATCCACCGGTGAGCACCGTGACCCTGCGCCCCGCGACGATCGCCGAGACCGCGGTGACGGCCCTGGTCTCCCGCCTGTCTCCCGTCGCCCCGCCACCCCTCGGTGCCCTGACGGTCCCGGCGGTCCTCCACCCCCGCCACTCCTCTCGCCGCCGGGTCCGGTCCAGCCGCACCCGGCCGGGAGGTTGACACACGTCCCTGCCGGTCGTTGATCACGGAGAGAGCTCCGGGCCCCGGGCGGACGGGCCCGCATCCGCGCGATCCCCGTCCGGCCGACCGGCGGACCGGGCGGTCGCACGCTGCGGTGAGGCATGTGTTCCCGATCAAGTGACCAGCGGTGCCGCCATCCAGACGGCAACTCCGATCAAAGTCGAAGCGAACAGGTAATCGATCCATCTCTTCGATCGCTCACTGCGGAACAGGGTGGTGAGCACTCGGCCGCCGAGTGCCCAGACCATGAAGGCGACGAGGTTGTTCACGGTGAAGACGGCCGTGATCACCAGCACCGCGGTGACGTCCTCGTTGGCGGACGGCGTGAGGAACTGCGCGAACATCACCGCGATGATGTAGTACGCCTTGGGGTTCAGCAGCAGGACGATCGCACCGGCCCAGAACCCGATCCGCTGCTTCCCGGCAGGTGCGGCATCCGCCGCCTCCCCTCCCTTCGCCCGGGCAGCACGAATGAACGCCACCGCCAACCACAGCACGTAGAGGCTCCCGACCGCGCTCAACACCTTCGCGAGCACGGGATGCTCAAGGACGGTGACCCCCATCCCGATCCCGATCAACGTGGTCACAGCGAACGTCGCGACGTGGTACCCGGCGAGCGCCGGAACGGCGGCGCGCAGCCCCTGCGACGCTCCGATCGCCGCGAAGAACGCATTTCCGGGGCCCGGACTGTACGCAAGCGGGAACAGGAAGACGACGAGCGCGACGAGCATGTCCGCGCTCACCACTGATATCAGGCCGGTTGAAGGATTCACGCACCGAGCTTTCAAAACCGCCGCCGCTCGAGCTGGCGGAAATCGGACATCGCACTGTGACAACACCGTGCCGTTGCACGACCGGTTCAGGAGGGCCACGGGGGTCGACGCGACACGGCGGGCCCGTGCCGGCGCGGGCCGGGAGCGTCCGAGCGCACGGCTCACCCTCGCGAACGCCGCCCCGCACGGCGCCGTGGCGACACTCGACCTGCGGCACGCCGCGGCGGCGATCCCCGGCCCGGAGCACCCGGTGGAGGCAGCGCCACCCGTTCCCGCACCGCAACCGTCGACGCACCCCGACCCGCCACAGGATCGATCGTCGGAAACGGCCTGAGAGCCGTCCCGTGCTCCGTGACGGATCGGCGCGCGGCGCCGGACGTGGTGCACCGCAAGACGGAGAGACGCCCGTGTACGAGACGCATGCGGGCGTCCCGACGACGTCGCGAGGTGCCGCGGCCCTCGTCCGGGCGCCCGTCAGTCATGACGGGACAGCCCTTGGACCGCGCGTCGACGGTGCGTCAGGGCGTAGCGGCGAGTTCGACGAGGTGCCGGGCCGTGCCGGCGGGATCGATGATCTGGTGGAGGTGTGCGCCGGGCAGGTGGGCCACCCGCCGGCCGCGTTCGCGTGCCTCGGCGGCGAGGTCGTCGGCTGCATCCGACGATCCGGTCGCCCATGTCCTCGGAGCCGCGACGGTTTTGGCCGGCAGCGGAACACTTCGCCTGAAGACGGCTCACCTGCCGACGGCGCGGTCGTTCACCCTCGTTCGTCGATGTCGGCGACGAGGGCGGTGGCTTCGCGGCGAACCGCGCTCCGGTCACGCGTCACCGCCTCGCCAGTTCCGCCAGCCAGGGATGTCCGGGATGCACGCGCGTCAGCCACCCGCCGAGAGCGTCGCGCCGCGCCCGGCTCAACAGCGGCAGGACCCCGTCGAAGTCCTCATGGTCCTTGGGCCGTGCCTGCTTCGCCTTGAACAACAGCACCAGCTCCGGTACCAGGTAGGGGATGCCGTCCGCGGACCACTCGGTGATCGCGTCGTACGGCAGCCGCAGGCTCTCGTCCCGCCGGCAGATCCACGTGCCGCCCTCGTGCGGCTCGCGGAAGACATCGAGCAGGAACTGACCGCTCTCCGGATCCCGAAGCCAGGTCTGGTGCGTGGCCGCGAGCGCCTCGGCGCCTGCTCCCGCCCAGACCCGTCCCGAGCCCACCGCGTCGAACACGTACTCGGGGAAGCGGTCCCGAACCTCCGCGAACCCCGCCTCGGGCACCGCGATCTCCAGATCGCCATGGGGCCGGGACTGCTCTCCGCGGAACAGATCCAACGCCCACCCCGCCACGACGCACCAAGGCGTACCCATCCCGCCCAACCGCTCCGCGACCTGCTCCGGCCGCCAGGCATCCGCCCACCGGGCATCCAGTTCGTCCGCATCAGGAGCAACGCCGCCGGGCGGTACGGAATCAGTCATGGGACCAACATACTGAGCACGGGTGCGCAGCCGGTCCCCCGGCGTTGGGGGCGTTGTCCGAGGGGGCGGTTACGATCCCGGCCATGCGTCTTGAAGAACAGCTGGACAGACTGGCGGAACTGGGGCTGCCGCTCGCGGCCGACCGGACCGTGGACGAGTTGCTGTACTCGTGGCCGCGGGAGGAGTACGAGCGCAAGCCGTTCGACCTGGTGCTGTTCGCACTGGGCTGCGAGGTCGAGGCCGAACCGTGGGGGCGGTGGTTCTGCGACCGGGCGTGGCACTTCGACACCGAGTGCGTGCGCGGCCGGGGCTCGTACGTGGCGATCGCCCGGCAGCTGTGCCGGATGGCCGGCCGGCCGGACGCCCTGTCCGACCTGCGGGACCATGTCGACCTCGGCGCAAAGGAGGCGTGGATCGAGTACACGTCCGGCGACCGGCGGGTCAACTGGCCCATCGAGGTCAGGGACGACTGGGCCGACCTGATGGTGGTCGGCTACCTCATGGACGAACTGGAACACGGGGGCCGGCGCTTCCACGTCCGGCCCAACGGCCAGGCCATGACGCTCTTCTTCCTCGACGACGACGCGGCCGGACGGCTCGACGCGCTGGCCGGCGGGCGGGCGGTCGCCCCGTTCCCGGGGTAGCGGCCCCGCCTGCGAGGCCGGGCCGATGGCCGTAGGCGGGCCGGGACGCGGAGGTGGCCGTGCCCGGAGTGATGAGCGGACACCGGCCGCGAGTCCCGCCCGGCCCCGGTCCGCGTCGGGCGGCCGGGGCGGGGACCGCCGCGGGTCAGAACTTCCAGGCGGGATCGTTCGCGATCCTCAGCATCGCGGCGGTGTCCGGCCGCGGCTGGGACCGCGTGCCGCTCGCGTCCTTCGTGTCCGTCCGGCCGGCCCACTGCTGAAGGGTCACCGTCCGGCCGTCCTTGCGGAGCACCCGGACGTACCAGGACTGCCGCCCGTCCCCGGGCAACCGCAGCGTCACGGTCTCCGCCCGTGCGCCGTCGGCGAGTCGGACCACCTGGCAGTCGCTCGCCGGGGCGGTGTCGCGCGGAGCCGGTGCGCCGGGCCGCGGTGCCACCTTCGGCATCGTGATGCTCGCGCAGAGCGGCACCTGCGGGGCCTTGGCCGTGTATTCCGCTCCGCCGACGAACTCCACCGGGCCGGTGCCACTGTCCCACCGCACACGGTAGGTCCGGCCGGGGAAGTCTCCCTCCTGGACGGTCGCCTTCCCCGGCGGGAGCAGCTTGACCAGGGTGCCGGCGAGCCGCTCGCTGCTCCACCGGGTCGTGTGCTCGGTTCCCGACCCGAAGGAGTCGGGCCGCACGGTCTGCGGCGCCGCGCTGTCGGCCGCGGCGGGCACCAGCGGGCCGACGAGCGGGTCGGCGGCCGACGGGGTCGTGCCCGGGTCCGCGCCGGGCGTGACCAGGGCCAGGGCGGCCACGGCCGCCCCTGCGGTCAGACCGGCCCCGGCCAGTGCTCCGCGGCGGCGGGCACGGCCGCGCCGTCCGGCCGCGACCACCGCGTCCACGCTGGTCCGCAGTGGCGGCTCGTCACGGAGCCCGGCCTCCAGAAGGGTCTTGACATCGTGGTTGTTCATCGCAGTGCGGCCTTCCTTCGGATGGAATCGGCTGGAGGGGCGAACACCCCGAACGTGTCGGCGTCCGCGTCGTCCCCCAGGAGGGAACGCAGGCGGTCCAGCGCCCGCGCGGTGTGGCTCTTGACCGTGCCGACGGAGCAGCCCATCGCCGCGGCGGTCGCGGCGATGTCCAGATCGGCCCAGTAACGCAGCACCACCACCGCCCGCTGCCGCGGCGGCAGGACGGCCAGTGCGGCGCGTACCTGAAGTCCCAGCGCCGGGTCCGCGCAGGGCTCGGCGCGGTCGGGCAGTACGCAGGAGGGCTGTTCGCGACGCCAGCGCCGCCGCATGTGGTCGACGCAGGACCGGGTCAGTACGCGATGGGCGTACGCCTCCAGGTTCCGTATCTGGCGCCGCCGTCCCCACACCGAGTACAGCTTCGCCAGTGCTGTCTGCGTGATGTCCTCGGCGTGGTGCCAGTCACCGCACATCAGGTAAGCGGTGCGGCGCAGGTGCACCAGCTGCTCCTGGGCGAAGCCGCGGAATTCCTCCAGGTCACCGGTACGCAATGCGTGCCCTCCGTTCGTCTCTGTCCCCTTCGACGGAGCGGACCGGGCCCGGGGATGTCACGGGCCGTGAGATCTCTCCGGATTATTTTTTCTGACGATCCGTGACATCCCCACGCTCCGTCCGCTCCGTCGTTCCTGTCGAGACATGGGAGAAGGCGGCGCCCGCGTCCGGAGCGTCCATCCGTGCGATGCGGGCGGACGCTCCCGCGGGGCCGCGCGATCGAGAGGACACGTATGCGAGGCATACGTACAGCAGGCCCGCCGACCGCCGTCGTGCTGGGCGCACTGCTGATCGGTACGGCGGCCGTGCCGCCCGCCGGGGCGGCCCCGCCGCGCACGGCCGCGGCGTCCGGGGCGGGCTCCGGGGCGGGCTCCGTGGTGAGGACGACGCTCATCACGGGCGACGAGGTCACCGCCCGGGTCGGCGCCGACGGCACGGTGTCCGTGGTCGCCGTACGGCCCGGCCCCGGGCGCGAGGAGATGACGTTCACCCAGCGGGGCGCCGGGGGTTCGGTGTCGCTGGTGCCGCAGGACGCGGTGGCGCCGCTGCGCGCCGGGTTCCTGGACCCGCGGCTGTTCGACATCACGGGACTCGTGGCCCAGGGGTACGACGACGCCCACAGCCCCCGGTTGCCGCTGATCGTCATGTACGACGAGGCGGTCGCCGGGAAGGCGGCTCCGCGGCCACCGGCCGGGGCAGCGGCCGTACGCGCCCTGGCGAGCGTGCACGGCACCGCGCTGCGGGCCGACAAGAAGCGGGTGTCGCAGCTCTGGGAGCAGTGGGGACCCGCCGCGTGGAAGCGCCGGTCGGCGGCCGCCCTCGCCCCGGGCGTGGCCAAGGTGTGGCTCGACGGCAAGGTCGGCGCCGCCCTGGATCGCAGCACGGCCCAGGTCGGTGCGGTGCAGGCGTGGAAGTCCGGCTGGACCGGAAAGGGCGTGAAGGTCGCGGTGCTGGACACCGGCATCGACTCGACGCACCCCGACTTCTCCGGCTCGATCGCCGAGTCGGCGGACTTCACGCGGGGCGACGGTGCCGTCGGCGGCGCGGTCGGCGACGGTGACGGTCACGGCACGCACGTGGCCTCCACGGTCGCCGGGGACGGCGCCGCGTCCGACGGCCGCTACCGGGGCATGGCCCCCGACGCCGAACTGCTGGTCGGCAAGGTGCTGGACGACAACGGCGGCGGGCAGGAATCGTGGGTCCTCCAGGGCATGGAGTGGGCCGCGGCGCGGGCGCCCATCGTCAACATCAGCCTGTCCGGCGCCGCCACCGACGGGACCGACCCCCTCTCGCAGGCCGTCGACAAACTCTCCGCCGACCACGGCACGCTGTTCGTCGCGGCGGCCGGCAACCGCGGACGCCCCGGCACGGTCGGCACGCCCGGTACGGCCGACGCCGCGCTGACCGTGGGCGCCGTCGACCGCGACGACGCGCTCGCCGACCTGTCGAGCCAGGGACCGCGCCTGGGCGATCACGCGGTCAAGCCCGATCTGACGGCGCCGGGCATCGGCATCGTGGCGGCCCGCGCGGCAGGCACCGACGGCGACAACCCGGTCAACGACCACTACACCGCCCTGTCGGGCACCTCGATGGCCGCGCCGCACGTCGCCGGCGCCGCCGCGCTGCTCGCCCAGGCCCACCCGGACTGGAAGGGACCGCAGCTCAAGGCCGCACTGACCTCCTCGGCGAAGCCGATCGCCGGGCAGGGCGCGTACGAGCAGGGTGCCGGACGCCTGGACGTGGCGCGGGCCACCGCCCAGAGCGTGTTCGCCGCGGCCGAGGACACCGGCGTGTACTTCACCGACCCCGAGGCCACCGAACCGGTCACCCGAACCGTCACGTACCACAACACCGGCACGGCGGAGGTCTCCCTCACGGTGTCCGCCGGCACCACCGGCCGGGCCGGCGAGCCGGGGCCCAAGGGTCTGTTCACCGTGTCGCCGGCCGTTCTGACCGTGCCTGCCGGGGGCACCGCCCGGACCACGGTCACCATCGACCCGGGCGCCGCGGCGGCCGGGACCTCCTTCAGCGGGCGGCTGACCGCGACCGCCGGGAGCGGCACCGTCGTGACCGGACCGGCCTTCGCGGTCACCAAGGAGGCCGTCCACCGCCAGGTCACGGTGAAGGCCGTCGACCGCGACGGCGCGCCCCTCGGCCCGGGCTCACGCGAACAGGGCTTCTCCTCCGTACGGTTGACGAACCTCGCCGACGGCCGGACGTTCGGCCTCACCTTCGACGGCGGCACGGTCACCGCCCGCGTGCCGGAGGGCCGCTACAACCTCGGCGGCACCCTGGTCACCCCGGGAGCCGGGGAAGCCGCACCGACGTCGACCTTGTTCCTCCAGCCCGAGCTGGACGTACGCGGCGACGCCGCGTTCACGGTGGACGCCCGGCAGGGCAAGCCGATCACCGTCGCCGTCCCGGACCCCGGCGCACAGCCCTACTCGCTGTCGGCCGGATACTGCTACCGCCTCCCCGGGGACAGCACGTGCGCGGACCAGAGCGCCCTGCTCGGCAGGCCCGGACGGCTCTACGTCATACCGGGCGAACGGGTTTCCGGCGGCACGCTCGGCTTCTCCGTCCGCAGCATCCAGCACGGCGCGCAGGCCCCGAAGGGACGTCTGCCCGACCGTTACGACCTGCTGCTGCTCACCACGGGCTCGCTCCCCGACCCGGCGTTCCGCCTCGCCCGCGAGGATCTGGCCGCCGTCAGGAACGACTACTACGCGCAGGGTCCCGGTACCGCCGGCAGCACGTCCAGCTGGCCCACCGAATCCGGTCTGGGCGGGATGAGCATCGTCGAACCGGACTTCGCGCTGCCCGCGGTACGCACCGAGTACATGACCGTGCGCGGCCAGCAGCGCGAGACGTACTTCAGCCAGCAGGTCGGCGAGGGCGGCGAGTACCTGCCACTGCCCGTCACACAGGTCGGCACCGTCTCGTGCACCGCCGGCAGCACCTGCGTCGACCGGTGGAACGCCGCCGTCATCGGCCCGGGCCTGGCTCCCGTCAAGAACGGCGCGCCGTCGATCGGCCGCGCCAGTGACGGCACCATCGGCGCGGAACCGCAGCTGTTCAGCGACGCGGCCCCCGGGCACTACGGCGGCCCGATGCCCGACTGGCTGGAGGACACCGTGGACATCACCCTGACGAAGGACGGACAGAGGCTCGGCTCCAGCAATTCCCCCAGGGCCACCTTCGCCGTCCCCCGGGACGCGGCCACCTACCGGCTGACCGCCCGCGCCACCCGCAAGGAGCCGTGGGCGTCACTGTCGACGACGGTGAAGACGGTGTGGACCTTCCGCTCCGCTGCGGTCGCACCCGGCCCCGGCGGTGCGGTGCGCACCGAGGCACTGCCGCTGGACGTCGTACGTTTCATCGCCCCCGTCGACGCCGGCAACCGGACCGCCCGCGTCAAGCACACGCTGACCGCGCGGGTGGAACGGCAGGCCGGCGCCGCGGCGCCCAGGACCGAGCGCCTCACCGTGCAGGTCTCCTTCGACGACGGCGTGACGTGGCAGGACGCCCCGGTCACCTCGGACGGCGCCACCGGTCATCGCGTCACCATCACCCCGGGCTCCGGTTCCTTCGTCTCCCTGAGGGCCAAGGCGCGGGACGCCGACGGCGGCACCGTGGAACAGACCGTCCTGCGCGCCTACCGTCTGGCCCCCTGACCGCGGCGGAACGCCCCGGACCGCGTTCCTTCCGCTCCCCGAGCCGCCCCGGCGGGCACCTGATGCCGCCGGGGCGGCTTCCCGGGAACCGCGAACCGTCCGGCGACGTGCTGCTCGTCCGCTCGGGCTGCCCGAGCAGCGCGGGGCGGCCGTGCGTGACCTCGTCCGAGGCCGAGGGCGGCGGACGCCCGGGAGCCCGCACCGGACCATGCCGGGGCGGGCTCCCGCGGACGCGTTGGGGCCTGGTACGGGACCGGGTCAGGAACCGGCCTTGATCCCGTCCCGCTCGTCGGCCTTCTTCGCACCGACGGGCCGGCCGAAGAGGACGAGCAGGTTCCGGGCCAGCGAGCCGACCGCCTTCACGACAGAGCCGATACATGCGAGCAGGGGGTCCATCGTGGTGCTCCCCTCCTATCGGTGGTCACGCTGCCGTGCCGTTCCGGTCAGGCTACGGGATCGATGGCGTGGCAGGCGCAGGGCGGGTTTCGGCGGTTCTGCTCCCGGCTCCGCGGCACCGCGCCCCCGGTGGATGGGCGCGGTACCGAACAGCCGACGTGGTGGCCCCTGACTCCGGGGACGTGCGGATCCTCGTACCGGCCGGAAGGGATCTTCGATGTCGGCGTCGACACCGTGATCAGATCTGCCCGACCCGGCCGGCCTGCCGGTCCGCTACCAGGACCACGGAGAGCAGAGGAGGGTGTTGACCCCTCCGGCCTTGTCGCCGACGCAGGTTCGGAACCTCACGTCGGCGGGAGAGCGGGTGTCCGACTTCCAGGTGCCGTTGATCTGGACGTCGTAGTAGATGACCGTGACGGCGCACTCCCCCTGACTGCCTGCCAGGAGCTTGGCTCCGGCGTGGACCTCGACCGTGGTTCCGTTCCAGTCGACGCGACCCCATCCCTCGACCCGATTGTCCCTGTCGTACATGTAGCCGGTCGCCTGGTGGTACGGCAGGCCCGTGCGGCCGGGGATCTGATGCCACTGGTCGGAGGCGTGCGCGGGGATCACTGTGGTGGCCAGTGCCGCGACACCGCCTGCCAGGACCACGGAGAGTTGCTGCAAGCGCTTCACTGAATTCCCCCTGCTTCGTCGGACGGCACGAGTGGTCTCGGCCGGACGGTCCGTGCGCCCGCCGTTCACGGGCGCCTTGCATCAAGACAACTACCGTTCAAAGCAAGCCTGTTAGTGATTCGAACCGCTTCGAATGAGGCGGGCGCACCTACGCTCCGAAGGTGTGATCTCTGTGCTTCTCGACGCGGGAAGTCTGAGCAGGGTCCGGCTCTCGCCGTCTCCCGCGTACGAAGTGGTGATGTGGCTGCGGCTCACGGCGGCCGGGCGCCGTCATCCGCTCCTCGGTGATCCGGGGGCCGCGGCACGGTGGGCGCTGCGCAACCCCGACGTCGCCCTCATCGCACAGTGCCAGCCCGACGGGGCGGGCGGGCTCACCTACATGCCGGACCTGCTCACGCCGAAGCCGTCCTTCGGGCCTGCGGGGCATACGTTCGCCGAGCAGTTGGCCATGATGGACGCGACGCCTCAGGAGGCCGCCGTCCACCAGGTCGCCACGGTACGTTTCGGCAACGGCCGGATGCCCGCGTCCCTGCGGTCGGCGCTCGATGCGGGAGAGTTCGGCCGACGGGTCGCCAACGGCATGCGGCAGTTCTGGAAGGACGTCGTCGCCGACGAGTGGACCGGGATGCGCACCGTCCTGGAGGCGGACATCGCCGCGCGTTCCCGCGAGATGGCCGGACACGGGATCGGGCATCTCCTCGACACGCTGCATCCGCACGCCGGTTGGTCGGGCTGTCGGCTCGACGTACGCAAAGGAGCGTACGAGGAGACGATCCAGCTGACCGACAAGGAGTTGGTGCTGACGCCGACCGCGCACGGCTCGGACATCGGCGTGCAGTTGGAAACCACCGGCGACTTCGTCCTGCTCTACCCTGCGGCCGGCCTGGGCTCCGTGCTCGACCGCCCCCGCACCCCTGCGATGGGGCGGCTGCTCGGACAGAGCCGGGCCGCCCTTCTGAACGACCTGGACGCCGCACGCACCACCGGCGAACTGGCGGCACGGAACAACCTGGCCCCCGCCACGGTCTCGTACCATCTGGGAGTGCTGCACCGATCCGGCCTGGTACTGCGTGAACGCGACCGGCATGTCGTCCGCTACCGGCGCAGCGCGGAAGGCGACACACTGCTCGGACGGCAGCGGCCCGCGCGCTGAGGGCTGTCCGAGCGCCGTCGTGGTGTGGTGGCCCGACGGCGGAGCCGCCGGGCCACACCCCGCTCAGCGGGTGTCGGTGCGCTTTTCGAGGCGGGTGCCGTGGCGAAGGGTGATCGACATCAGGTCGCTGGGGGCGTCCAGTTCCAGACGGTGCCAACGGCCGCGGGGGACGATCACGGCGGTGCCTGCCCGCAACTGCGCCATGTCCCCGATGCCGTCGGGCCCGTCGGGGCGGAAGTGGACGCGGACGCCGCCGGTCAGACAGCACACCGCCTCCTCGGCCTGCGGGTGCATCTCCCAGTGGTCGGCGTGGACGTCGGCGTCAGTCTCCACGTGGAACGTCGCGATCTGCCAGGCGCCGGAGTCGCTGCCCGTCATCCGCCGTTCGGCGGCTCGGACTTCGCCGTCGGGGTGGATGTGCAGCGCCGAGGCGAACAGGTCGACGAATGAGATGGGTGTCGTCGTCATGAAGGTGTTCCTTCCAGCTGATTCTCTGCGGGTGCGGTGGTGCGCGGGTCGGACGTCTCGGTGCGGTGGCGGGGCAGTACGCCGATCGCCACGACCGCCGCGAGGACGAAGAGGGCGGCGGCGACGGCCAGGCCCAGCGCGTAGCCGTCGTTGAGCGCCGCGGGGGCGGTTGCCGTACCGGTGCGGTGTGCGGCGACGGTGGCCAGGGCGGCCAAGCCGATGCAGCCGCCGAGTTGGCGGGAGCTGTTCATGAGTCCGGAGGCCATGCCGGCCTCGCGCGGGGCGACGCCGCTGGTGGCGGCGGCAGCGACCGGGGCCAGGACCAGTCCGGCCCCGATGCTGGTGACGAGGGACGGGCCGAGCACGTCGGTGAGGAAGTTGCCGTCAGGGCTGATGAGGGCGAACCAGGCCAGGCCCGTCGCGGCCAGCAGGGCACCGGGCACCAGGGGTGCGCGGGGGGTGCGTCTCGCGGTGACGCGGGTCGCGACGACGGTGCCCGCGATCAGGCCGATGGAGAAGGGCAGGAAAGCGGCGCCGGTGGCTGCGGCGCTCATGCTCAGGACCTGCTGCATATAGAGGGACACGAAATAGAAGGCCGTGAACTGTCCGGCGGCGGCCAGGAACACCAGCACGTTCGCACCGGCGACCCACCGGCTGCGCAGCAGACCGAGACGCAACAGCGGTGCCGGGGTCCGGGTCTCGGCGAGGACGAAGGCGGCCAGCAGCACGGCCGCGGCAGCGAGGGTCACCACCGTGGACGGGGAGCCCCACCCCAGGGTGTCGGTGCGGACGACACCGAACACCAGCAGCCCTGCTCCGCCGGTCGCCAGGACGGCGCCCCATGCGTCCAACCGCTCGCGCCGAACCTGTTGTGTTCCGGCGGGCATACCCACGGAGACCAGCGCGAGAGCCGCCGCCACGATGGGCAGGTTGATCAGCATGACCCAGCGCCAACCCGCGTACTGGGTCAGCAGCCCGCCCGCCAGTACACCGAGCGCGCCACCCGCGGCGTTCACCGCGCTCCACACTCCGAGCGCGCGAACGCGCCGGGGGCCCTCGGAGAAGGCGTTGGTGAGCATCGCCAGCCCGGCGGGCGCGGCCGCGGCGGCGCCCAGACCCTGCCCGGCACGGGCGCTGATCAGATGCCAGGGCTCCTGGGCCAGCCCGCCCGCCAGCGAGCACAGCCCGAAGACGGCCAGGCCCAGGACGAACAGGCGGCGTCGGCCGTACAGGTCGCAGGCGCGGCCCCCCAGCAGCAGAAACCCGCCGAACGTGAGCGCGTACACGTGCACGACCCACGACAGGTCGAGCGGTGCGAATCCCAGCCCGGAGCGGATCGCGGGCAATGCGACGTTGACCACCGACATGTCCAGGGCGACGACGAACTGACCCACGGCTGCTGCCGCGAGCACTGCTCCTGGGCCCCCTCTCGGATTTTTATACATGTAAGGAAAATAGCGTCAGAGGCTTCTCCTGTCGACCCCCGGAGGGCAGTTCGCGGCGGTCGGCACCAGATCACGTCGCGCCCGGCGGGGGACTGGACTCCTACACCCATCGACCACGACCCGCCGACCGCGTAAGGAACTTCGAGGCCGACACGCCCGCGACCCAGGAATGGCAGCGGGCGCTGCCGGCCGGAACGGGGACGAAGGTGCCGCCGCCCGCCTGCTTCGTCCCGGTCGCCCGCAAATCGTGCGACAGCGACCCGGCGATATACCCGGCCGCAAATGGGACATGAAAGACGCTACTGGCAAACATGTTGAAAATTGGACTTCCTAAGGTGTGGGGTATGTCATGCCTGCCGGACCGAAAGGATCGGCGATACTCACCGCCGAATCGGCGACCGGCGGAGCCCGCACGCCCGGCACACCCGACACCGGGCATCAGGCATCAGGCATCAGGCATCAGGCATCAGGCATCAGGCGACGGAATACCCCGGCCGGGACCCGCCCGACCCGCGCAGGCCCGGCCCGATCCGCCGCCCACCGAACGGGCCACGACGGCGGCACAAGTCGGGAATCCCTCTCCCGACGACGGTCCGAAGAAGGCCACTTCGACGCCAACGGAACACAAGCGGGCGCCTCGGCAAGGGCCGTTGCCCCCGCGCGGGCGGCCCGCTGCACACAGCCAGACCCGCCCGCCAGGGGGCGGCTCCCCGCGAGCGCGGGATCGATGTTTGACAGAGGAGGCTAATGACATTAGCTTTCTGGTTATAGGCATTAGCTCCTGTGGAGGACGGCATGACTGAATTCCTGAAGACCGGCGACGGACAGATCGCGTACGACGTGACGGGCGAGGGCCCGTTGATCGTGCTCGCCCACGGCATGGGTGACAACAGGGCGGCCTACCGCGAGGTGGCCGCGCGTCTCGCCGACGCCGGATTCCGCGTCGCCAACACCGACCTGCGCGGACACGGCGAGTCCAGCACCGGCTGGACCTCCTACACCCGCACCGATGTGGCGGGCGACCTGCTCGCTCTCGTCCGGCACCTGGGCGGCCCCGCCGTCATCGTGGGCCACTCGTTCGCCGGTGGCGCCGCCACCATCGCGGCGGCGCGGGAGCCCGAACTGGTCAGCGCCATCGTCGAGATCAGCCCGTTCACCCGCGCGCAGAAGATCGACCTGGGTGCTCTGGTGTCCCACGCCCGCTACCGCAAGGGCATGGCGCTGCTCATGGGTACCGGGCTCCTGCGCAGCGTCGGGCTGTGGAAGCGCTACCTCGACCATGCCTGTCCGGGCCTCCGGCCCGCCGGCTTCGCGGACCATGTCGCCGCGCTCGACGCCGACCTGCGCAGGCCGGGCCGGATGGCGGTCGTCAGCAGGATGGGGATGTCCGCACCCGCGGACGCGGGTGCGGTGCTCGCCGACATCCAGTGCCCCGCTCTGGTCATCGGTGGCACGCTCGACCCCGACTGGGCCGACCCCCGGGCCGAGGGCGAAGGCATCGTGGCGGGGATGCCCGCGGGACTCGGCCGCCTCGAAATGATCGAGGGCGCGGGCCACTACGCCCACGTCCAGTTCCCCGCCGAAGTCGCCGCGGCCGTCCTGGCCTTCCTCAAGGTCGGCGCCCGTGGCTAGGGCCGCGCTCTCCGCGGACGCAGTGGTCGATGTCGCGCTACGGATCATCGACGAGGGCTCTCCCACGGCCCTGACCCTGTCGGCGGTCGCCGGCCGGACGGGTGTGGCCACCCCGTCTCTCTACAAGCACGTACGCAACCTCGCCGAGCTGCGTGACCTCCTGTCGGCACGCATCATCAACGAGATCGCCGACCAGGTCGGCGAAGCCGTGCTCGGACGCTCCGCCGACGAGGCGATCCGCGCACTCATGTCGGCCTGGCGCGACTACGCTTCGGCGCACCCGCACCGGTACGCGGCACTCGTCCAGAGCCCCGAGCCACGGACCGCCGAGGCCGGCACACGGCTGATCAAGATCGTGCTGGCCACCCTGCGGGCCTACGGCATGGAGGACTCCGCGGCGATCCACGCGACCCGGTGCCTGCGCGCCGTCGTTCACGGCTTCGCGACCCTGGAGAGCGAAGGCGCCTTCGGGCTCCCCGAGAAGCTGGACGAGAGTTACGACCTGCTGATCCACATGGTCATCACGGGCCTGCGCTCGCCTCGTTGACCCCCTCGGCCTCGATCGTCGCGGCCTCGGACGGGTCCCGGCCTTCCTCGACGCCGAAGGCGTCCCCTTGAGGTCACGTCGGGACAGCCGGTCTCCGGGAGCACGAGATTTCCCGGGTAGAGCTCTGTTCGGCGGGGAGGACACCTCAGAGGGACGCGCGGCGCAGGCCGCCCGGTACGAGGTCCGACAGGGGGAGACCATGGCTCGTGGGACGGGTGGGAGACGGTGAACAGGCAGTGGTGGCCACGCCGGTTCGGCGCGGGGGCGCGCGTCGCCGGGAAGGTCGCGGTCGGGGTGGCCGTGACGATGCTGGCGGTGTTGTTCACCGTTCTCGGGTACGGGTTCGTCCGCGGAGGACTCGACGGGCTGGACGACGCCTCCGCGGTCGCCGCGCGTGGGCGGTCGGTCGACGGGGTCGTCCTGGCCACGGATCATGTGGCCGAGCCCCAGGGGGGCCGCGCCAAGAGGATCGAGGTTCGTTTCACCACGGCCGACGGGACGTCCTATCGGTTCTGGGAAGGCGGCGACGCGGACGTCGGTGACACGGTCCGTGTCCACTACGAGCCTGGACGTCCCGAGACGGCGAGCACCCACTCCGTGACGAGCGACAGGGTGGGGTACGGCATGCTGACTTTGCTCGGGCTCGCGCTCGTGATCCTCATGCCGCTGCTGGTGTTCGTGCTCGGCCGGGAAGGGCTTCGCGCCATGAGGCGGGCGGTGCGCGAGCGGTCGTCGATGGGCTGACGCTGCCGCCTGCCCCGAGCGGTGCCGTCGGACCGTCCACGAAGGCGGCCGTACGAAGGCCGGCCGTCGGCCCGCCCCCGCGAGAGCGCGTATCGGTGGGATGACCGATGTGCGGGGGGCGGGCACGCGGTCATAGTCCTCGGGAGACCGTTCGCGGGCAGCCGTGGGGCGCCCGTTCTTCGAAAGGACCTTCTGTGGGCACGTATGCGGACCTGGTGTTTCTCGGCGGGCGGGTGGTCACGGTCGATGCGGAGTTCTCCGTCGCCTCGGCCCTGGCTGTGACCGGTGGAATCATCACCGCCGTCGGTGGGCGGGACGATGTCGCGCCGCTCGTCGGGCCCGGCACCCGCGTCGTCGACCTCCGGGGGGCGACGCTGCTTCCCGGCATCAACGATTCCCATCTGCACGCGTGCGCGTTCGGCATGGCGACGCCCCCGCTCTCGCTCGACCTCGGCCATCCCGCCGTGTCCTCGCTCGCGGACGTGGCCGGGGCGGTGCGGGAGGCCGTCGGGCGAGTGCCGGACGGGCAGTGGATCACGGGGCACGGCTGGGACACCGGCTACCTCGACGAGTGCGTCGCCGATCCGTCGCGGCAGCCCTCGCGACGCGACCTCGACGCCGTGAGCCCGGACCACCCGGTCGTCCTGTACTCCTTCTCCGGGCACGCCACCTGGGTCAACTCCAAGGCTCTGGAGCTCATCGGGATCGACCGGCACACCGTCGCACCGCCCGGCGGGGCCATCGTCGTGGACGAGTCCGGGGAGCCGACCGGGATGCTGCACGAGGGGGCCCAGGCCCTTGTCCAGAACGCGCTGCCGCCGCTCAGCCGGCAGGAGCGGACCGACGCGGTCAGGTCGGCACTCGCCACGCTGGCCCGGCTCGGCGTGACCAGCTTCACCGAGCCCGGGCTCGGCCCCGGCGGCGACGGCATCATGCGGGGCGCGCTCGGCGCGGAGACCCTGGACGTCTACCGCCGGCTGCTGGCCGACGGCGAACTGACCGCCCGAGTCGGCGTCCTGCTCCTGCCCACCGGAATGGCGAGCACCGCCGAGGAGTTCGCCCGCACGCTCACCGCGCTCGACGAGTCCGGCGAGTCCGCCGAGTCCGATCCGCGTCGCCTCGCGATCCATGGGGTCAAGGTCTTCGCCGACGGCATCGTTCCCAACAAGACGGCCTGGATGCACGAACCGTACGTCGGCGGCGGCTGCGGCTCCCTGTGCGTCGGCGGCGAGACCGACGCCGAGCGGATGTCCGAGATCGGCGCGATCATCCGGCATGCCCACGCCGCCGGGCACCAGCTGGGCGTCCACGTCACCGGTGACCGGGCCGTCGACACCGTCGTCGACGCCTTCGCCGCGGCCATGGCCGAGCACCCGCGGCCCGACGCCCGCCACTACGCCATCCACGGCGACTTCCTCACCGCGCACGGCATGAAGGTGCTGGCCGCGCACGGCTTCGGCGTCAACATGAACCCCACCATCAAGTGGACCGTCGCCGACATGGAGGAGGAGTTCGTCGGCGCCGAACGGGCCGCGTACGCATGGCCCTACCGCGATGCCATCGACGCCGGGGTGCGTGTCACGAGCGGGTCCGACGCCCCCGTCACGCACCCGGACTGGCGCCAGGGCGTCGCCACCATGGTGCTGCGCGAGTCGAAGGCCGCGGGCCGGGTCAGCGGCCCCGAGCAGCGCATCGCCCTGGCCGAGGCGATCCGTACGTACACCATTGACGCGGCCTGGCAGGACTTCGCCGACGACTGGAAGGGTTCCCTGGAGCCGGGCAAGGCCGCCGACCTCTGCGTGCTCGACGGGGACCTGCTCACCGCCGACCCCCACGACATCCCGGAGATGCCCGTCGTCCTCACCGTCGTGGACGGGCAGGTCGTGCACGACACCCTTCGCGATTGACGTATTCCGGGCGCTTGATCATCCTTGGATGATGGCAGCGGAGCGGAGCACGGCGGACATCCTGGACGCGGCGGTGCAGGTCCGTGAGGCCGCCAGGAGCGGCGCGACCGGCGTCGGCACGGTCCTGGCGGCGCTGTCGGAGGTGATGGAGTACGACCACGCCTCCCTCGCCCGGTGGGACCCGCTGCGGCGGCGCCACACCACCCTGGCCGGGAGCTACCCGGACGACGCCACGGCCTACATCGAGACCCGCCTCCACCACGACCCGGTGTTCCCTGTGCTCCGCAGCCCGGCCCGGGGCGGTCTCTGGCTCAGGGACGTGCCCCGGCAACTCCTGGCGACGTCCCCGGGCTTCCGGGAGGTGCTGTGCCCCCTCGGCATCGAGGACGGCGTGGCCCAGTGCCTGTTCGCCGCCGACGGCCGGTACGTCGGCATGCTGAACGTCAGCACCCGACGGCCGCGGCGCACGCCCGATCCGGCCCGCGCCGTGATCACCCTGCTCACCGAGGCGCTCGCCGCGGCCGTCGACCCCCGCGCGGGCCTGCCGCCCGAGGAGGTCGCCGCGTTCGCCCCCGAGGCGGACACGCGACAGCCGGACACGGGGCGGCCCGGCGGGCTCTCGCCCCGGGAGCTCCAGGTGCTGGCCGAACTGACCGCCGGCCGCACCAACCGGGAGATCGCCGAGCGGCTGTACGTCACGCCGCGGACCGTGGGGACCCACATCGAGCACATCCTCGCCAAGCTCGGCCTCCCCAACCGGGCGGCCGCCGCCGCCCGAGCCGCTGCCTGGGGAATCGAGCCCTCCCGCTGACGCGGGTGCGCGCACACCGCCGACGCGGCGAGCCACGAACCCCTCCGAGGACCGGGTACGCCGGCCGGTCTGCCGCGGGCGCCTCGGTACGGTGCCGAACCAGGTCCGGGATCCGCTCAGTTGTGGGCGAGCGGGCGTTCGCCCTGCGGGGCCGTCAGGCGGCGTTCGAGGGGGGTGAGCACCGGCCTGACCAGGGCGGCGGCCAGGCCGAGGACGGCGGCGAGGCAGAGCCAGGCGAAGGGGCCGTGGCCGACCACGAGGCCGGTGACGACCAAGGGGCCGAAGATCGACTCGGCGGTGATGCCGAGGAAGAAGATGGACAGGTAGGTGGGGCGCTGGTCCTGGGGGGCGTAGCGGTAGGAGACCTCCCAGGAGCCGGCCGACTGCCACAGCTCGCCCAGGCTCAGCAGCACGATCGCCGCGAACAGCAGGGCGATCGCCGTCCAGCGGTCGGTGTGCTGGGTGAGGCCCATCGCCAGGCAGCAGCCGGCCAGGGACAGTCCGCCGTAGCGCAGTGCCCGGACCGACCCGGAGAAGGCGGTGGCGCGCCGGGCGAAGTGCACCTGGAGGACGACCGCCATGACGGTGTTGGTCAGGGTCAGCAGCGGGACGAGTCCGTCGGGGGCGCGGCTGGCCTGTACGACGCTGAGCGGGATGCCCACGGAGAGCAGGGTGCTGTGCAGGACGAGCACGCCGTTGAGGCCGGTCATGGACAGGTAGCGGAAATCCCGGAAGTGGGCGAGGAGTCCGATCCTGCTGCCGGTCCGTTCGACCCGGGGCGCGGCCGGGAGGGCCAGTCGCATCACCACCACCGCGGCCAGGGCGAACGACAGGGCGTTGCCGAGGACGATGGACCGGTAGGCCCAGGGCGAGTGCGCGGCGAGCAGCGGGACGACGCTCAGGGCGCCGAGGGAGAAGCCGAGGTTGCGGGTCGAGCGGACCACGGCCATCGTCCGGACCCGCTCCTTCTCCCCGGTGGCGGCTCCGATGACGGCCTGGGTCATCGGTCCGGTGGCGCTCTGCGCGACGGCCAGGTAGGCGCTGAGCGCCAGGAACCAGGGGAACGAGGTACAGAAAGCCAGGGCGATCAGTCCGGCGCCGCGGGCCAGTTGCAGCAGGACGAGCAGCCGCTTGGCGCCTATCCGCTGGCCGAGCAGGCCCATCGGTACGGTGGACAGGAAGCCGACCGTCATGCCGAGGGTGAGGCCCAGCCCGACCTGTGTGCTGGTGAGACCGACCACCCGTACGAAGAAGATCGCCGAACCCGCGAGGTAGAGACCCGTCCCGGAGGCGTCGACGAACGCGCTCAGCGCGAAGATCCGGCCGGCCCGGGTCTCGGGGACGTAGGCGCGCAGCCAGTTCACCGCCTCACCCCGGCCGGTGGGTCTCGATGGTGAGCGCGGCCCGGGCGCGCTCGGCCGCCCCGACGGCCGCGGGGCCGTCCGCGCCGGTGGCGATGACGTGTCCGGGCCGCTTCCAGGAGCTGGTGATGGGTTCGACCGTGTCGCCGCCGCGCACGCGGACCAGCACCTCGCGCACCCCGTCGACCGCGCCCGCCCGCTCCGCTCCGCGGACCTCGCGCACCTCGCCGGGCTCCGCCGACAGGTAGCGGATGGCGGCCCCGCGCACGGCGGGCGGCGCGGGCTCGGCGTGACGTCCTTCGAGGACCGCGAGGAAGCCGCGCAGCAGGCTCCAGTCGTAGGCCATCTCGACCAGTTCGACGATGTAGTCGCCGGGGAGCCGGGCCGCGCACTCGACGAGGTGCGGCACGCCGTCGACGACGATCCACTCGCCGTGGAGGACGCCCGTGGAGAACTTCGCCGCCTCGACCAGTGCGCGCATACCGGCCGCCAGCCGTGCGGCCACCTCGTCGCTCTCCTGTCCGGGGACGACGTGACCCATCTCGACCGGGTGCCGGCCGGGCAGGACGTCCTTCGTGGTGCTGTTGAAGAAGGTGATCTCCCCGTCCCTCACCAGGACTTCGGCGCTGACCTCGGGGCCTCGCAACAGTCGCTCGGCCAGGTAGCGCGAGCCGCCGGACTCGCCCGGCCGGAACATCTGCTCCTCGGCGCCCGCGGTCAGCGCCCACGCGGTCGCGGTGTCCGCGTCCGGCGGCAGGATCTGCACTCCCACGCTGGCCTGACGGTTCGTCGGTTTGAGAACGCAGCTGCCGTCGCCGCCCGCGCGGAACTCGGCGACCTCCTCGGGGCCGGTCACCACACGCCATTCGGGCTGGGCGATGCCGGCCGCGGACGCGGTGCGGCGCAGCAGGGCCTTGTCCCGGAAGACCGGGGCCGCGTCCGGGCCGGCGCCGGGCAGTCCCCAGGCGGCGGCGAGTACGGCGGCGGCCACCACGCCGTAGTCGCCGGCGGGGACCACGGCGCGGATCCGCGCGGGCCGGGGGATCTCGGAGACGAGCCGGGCCGCGTTGGACTCGTCCTGGGTGGGGGCGGCGATGACGTCGGCGAGACAGCGCACCGCGCCGATCTGTTCGCGGACGCCTCTGGCCTCGATGACCTCCGGTGTCTCGATCACCGCGACACTGCGTTCCGGCAGAAGGCCGTCGAGGTCGGCGAGGAGGTCGGCGCTGTAGCCGACGAGGAGGTACTGAATGTTGTCGAATCCCTGATCCGCGGCGGGGGCCATCCCACCCACACTCCTGCCCATGCGTGGTCTCATCCGTATGCGTCCCGGCACCGTAACAGGTCTCGATCGCGCCTGACACGCCGCCTATTCGTCGCCTGAAGCGCCGTTAACAGAGATGTACTCACGGGAACGCACAGCGGTCTCGCGGACATGGTCTCATTCCTGCCATTCAGCACGTCAATTCGGCCAGTCATCAAGTCGCTTTCCGGACGACGAAGCGTGCCGCCGTACCCACGCCCCACAGACCTGGGGTTCCGGCGCAACACCGCTCCGAACTGGGCAGATGCCCCGTCGGGTCCGGCCCGTCCGGGGCAGGGGACGGCGTCGACGGAATGGCCGGGAATCATCCGGTGGCCGACCCGTCGAATTCCCGAGAAGGTGAATCACTCTTGCACGGGGGGCGGGATCATATGGCATCCTTCCTTCGGTCCGGCAAAAGATCCGATCAGGCATCACGGCTTTCGGTGGCACCCGAAGCAATGTGAACGTCACCGTGGAAAGCCTGGTCGCGAGCCGCCCCATTCCCTTCCCTGTTTCAGAGCAGACCTTCCGATATCCATGCCCAGTGGAAATGTGAGGACGATGCTCAAGCGAACCGCTGACCTACGGCACTCCTACGAGCCCTTCACCTGGCATCTCGCCACGGATCTGCTGACCGTGGAGCAGCTGCGTGATCTGGAACGAGAACGGCCGGCCGCGGACACCGGCCGACGCGCGGTGGTCGAAGGAACCCGCCGCGAGAAGCATTACCGGATGAACGTGCTGACCCTGGTGGACGGAAACGTCCGCACCTCGGCCGCCGACAGCCTGTCCCCTTCCTGGAAGGCGCTCCTCGACGACCTGGAGAGCGACTGGTTCCTCGACTGGCTGAGCCGGGCCACCGATATCGACCTGCGTGGCCTGCCGTCCGAGATCGGCGTCTACACCTACACCAAGGGCGACTACATCTCGCTGCACAAGGACAAGCCGACGAAGGCCCTGACGGCCATCCTCTACCTCAATGAGCAGTGGCCCGCCGATGGCGGCGGGAACTTCGAGGTCCGCGGCTCGGGCCGGTCGGCGGACACCCCGGTGGAGTCCGTGCCGCCCCTCGGCGGGCAGCTCCTGGCGTTCCCGCCGAGCGACACGTCGTGGCACGCGGTGTCGAAGATCGACACGGACGAGGTCACCCGGCTCACCGTGCAACTGGAGTTCTGGCTGCGGGAGAGCTGACCCGATGCGACAGGGCTGCAGGCGAGGAGGGCAGACATGACGCCGGATCCCGGCGGTCGGCCGGAGACGGGGAACGTGTTCGTGACGGGAGGGCGTCCGCTCGGCGGCCGGGTCTCCGTCCCCGGAAACAAGCACGGCATGGTGCTCGGCTTCGCCGCCGCCGTGGCGCTGGGCGCCGAGCTCACTCTCGACAACGCCCCACGGCTGACCGAACGCCGTGCACTCGGCGCGGCGGTCACCGGTCTCGGCGGCTCGGTGAGCGGCACCGGCACGCGGCTGCGGATCGATGGCCGGATCACCGGAACGGAGTTGCCTCCGGCCAGCACCCGGGCGATCCACGGCTCGCTGTACCTGCTGCCGGCGGTACTGGCGCAGCGGGGCCAGGTCGAGTTCCACGGCTCGGGCGGGGACGGGCTGGGCCGCTTCGAATGGGGACTGGCCCGTCCGCTCAAGCACATGCTGGAGGTGATGGAGAGCTTCGGGGCGCGCTGGGAGTGGCGGGACGGCCTGCTGCGCATCACGGCGTCGCGGCTGCGGCCCGCCACCGTGGACATCCTGCGCTGGTCGGACGACGACCGGCGGCCCGCCGGACCGCATGTGTCCGGGGCCACGAAGACGGCGCTGCTGATGGCGGCGGCCGCGCCCGGCACCAGTCTGATCCACAATCCGCACGAGAAGGAAGCACAGCACGAACTGGCCAGCATGCTGCGGCGGTTCGGCGTGGAGGTCGAGCAGCGCGACGCCAGCTGGCTGGTGCGTGGCGGCACCGCGGGCCCGTCCGCCGAGTACGGCCTGATGTCCGATCCCGCCGAGGTGGTGACCTGGACATCCTTCGCCGCCATGACGGGCTCCACGCTGACCCTCGACTGCGGCGAGACCTCACGGACCCACGCGGCGCTCCACCGCGAGCTGAGGTTTCTCAAACTGCTCGGTACGGAACCGGAGTTCGGTACCGAGAGCATCACCGTACGACCGGCGAACGGCCCGTACGACGGCGCGGAGCTGGTGGCGGAGTCGACAGGGATCTCCACCGACACCACGCCGCTGCTCGCGATGCTGCTGCTGCGGGCGACCGGTTCCTCGACGGTGGAGGACCGGGTGTGGCCGGGACGGTTCGGTTACGCGGAGCATCTGCGGCGCATGGGCGCGCGGATGGAGGTGGTGGGGCATCGCCTGCTCGTGGCGCCCTCCACCCTGCACCCGGCGCGGGAGCCGCTCGCGCCCGAGGACACCCGCGCCGCCGCGGTGTGCCTGGGAGCGGCGCTCGCCACACCCGGCGACACCGTGGTGGGTGGTCTGGCCCATCTGGACCGGGGCTACCAGGAGTTGGTGCCCCGGCTGGTGGGGCTGGGCGCGCGGATCGAGCGCCCGGCCGGCTCCGCGGGGTGACCGCCGGGACACGTCTCAGCCGACCAGAGCCCTGCGCAGGGCGTCAACCGTACGGGAGGTCGCACCATGCGCCCGGAGGAAGCCCTCGGCACTGCCGTGGCGCTCGACGACCGTGGTCAGCAGCGCGCCGACGGCGGACGAGCCCACGGCCAGCCGGCGCCCGAACTCGTCCTCGGTGACGTTCCTTCTGCGGGCGTACACCGCACTCGCCGCCGGGCAGGCGCCGAGGGCGGCGCGGGCGGCGCGGTCGGCGTCGAGGATCTCCCGCTCGGGCAGTCCGACCAGGCTCAGCAGCAACGCCACCGCGACGCCGGTGCGGTCCTTGCCGAGGGAGCAGCCCACCACGGTGCTCCCCGGCAGCCGTTCGGCGACCGCGGTGGCGACGGCCGCCAGCTCCGCGGCGCAGTGTTCGGACATGTTCCGGTACAGCGTGGCGTAGTCGGCCGTGGTCGGCCGGCCGGCGAGCAGGTCCGCCGCGCCCGGGACGTCGATGGGGATCCGGGTCAGCCGTCCGTCCGGGGCGAGCGCGGGCCGCTCCCGCTCGGGGCTGCTGCGCAGGTCGACGGCCCACCAGTCGGCGGCGGGCGCGGCGCCGTGGGCGGGGCAGGACCCCAGCAGCGTCCATCCCGTCCTCAGCAGCAGACCGCGGCGCAGCCCGGCGACCGCGTCCGCGACATCAAAGAAGTGACCGGACGTGAGGGGAGAAATGCTGTGAAGGTTCTCGTTGTCTGGCCGCCGCAGGTGCCCAGCTATTTCAATGCCGGACATCATCTGACCGTCTTCAATGTTGCCACTCATCTGCGCTCCGTATTCCCGTCGGCCGACGTGAAGGCCGTCGATGCGGCAGCTCTGAATGTCACCTGGAAGTCGATGGGCGATCTCCTGATGGAGCAGCCGGATATCTTGGCGGTGGCCAACGACTTTGATTCGACCGGAAGTCTGGAACGTATCACATACTATGCCCGGACGTTGGCGCCCGAAGTCCGGATAGTGACTTTCGGACGACTCAGCGCGCATCTCCCTGAATTCTTCCGGAGATTCGACCTGGACGCGGTCGTCGGCCCCGGCGACCCGGAGTCCGCCATCGCGGACCTGGTCCGCGCCCAACTGGCCGGGGAGCCGCTGCCGGACACGGTCTGGCGCCGGGAGGGCGGCGACTGGCGCCCTCCGGACCGCACTCCGCGCCTGCTGCGGGACGACGAACTCCCGCTGCCGGACGTGACGGAGATTCCCTACGAGGCGTACGACCTGCTCTACGCCGACGACACCGCACGGTTCTGCGGAATTCCCAAGCGCCGGGAACTGGTCGTCCCGGTGGCCCGTGGCTGCCCGGTGAACTGCGCGTTCTGCGAAATACCCGGGAGGGAGGGCAAGGCCGAGCGACGGGTCCCCATTCCCCGGATCATCTCGTACATCTCCGAAATGGCCGACACCATGCCGTTCGAGTACGTGTCGATGTACGCCCCGACCTTCACCCTCCGCAAGCGATGGGTGCATGAATTCTGTGACGCGTACGAGGCGTCGGGGATCGGTATTCCGTGGAAGTGCACCACGACCCTGCACCACCTCGACGAGGAACTGATCCGGCGTATGGGAGCGGCCGGCTGCATCCGGATCAGTGTGGGCCTCGAAACGCTGGAGCCGGCCGGTCACGCCGCCCTGCCCCGGGCCAAGCACGTCGCCGAGCAGCGCTTCCGGGAGACCGCGGACGCCTGCCGCGCCGCGGGCATCGAACTCAACTGCTTCGTCATCCTGGGCCTGCCGGGCACCTCGTTCGCCGGCGTCGCCCGCACGATCGAGGCGGTCCGCGAGATCGGCGGCCGGGTGCGGCCCACGATCTACACCGACTTCGACGACATGCGCGCCGACATGGACGAACCGACCGTCGCCTCCTTCAACCGCCAGTTGTTCCGGCCGGGCGAGGAGCCCGAGGACGCCGCACGGTACTACCGCGTCCTGTTCGACCCCGATGCACCGGTCACCGCCGTGCACGAGGTCATACCCCGGCGGAGCCGGTCATGACCGACTGGCTGCGGGAGCACTTCACCGCGTCCGACGCCGGAGTCCGGCCGCACTGGCGGCGGAGCACCACGTCGCGGGTGAACCTGTCCAACAACGAGATGTGCCACCCCGCCGTGCCCCGGTTGCTCACGCAGGCGCTCGCCGGGCTGCGGCCCGAGGACTGGATCTCGTACCCGGACTACGCGGTGGCACGGGACCGCTTCGCCGGGCTCCTCGGAGTGCCGGCCGCCGGCCTGCTGTTCACCGCCGGTTCCGACCAGGCGTACCGGGCGGTGCTGCACGCCTTCGCCGCGCCGGGCCGGGTACTGCTGACCCAGCGGCCCAACTACGGCCAGATCTTCCCGTACGCGGCCCTGACGGGGTTCGCCGTGGAGTGCGTCGACTACCGGCCCGGCGAAGGGTTCTCGTCGGCGGAGTTCCTGGCCGCGGTACGACGGCTCCCGCCGGGTTCCCTGGTCGCGGTCTCCAATCCGAACGGTCCCACCGGAGCGTGGTGGACGCCCGAGGAGGTAGCGGCGCTGGCCGATGCCTGTGCCGCGCACCGTCACATGCTGATCATCGACGAGGCGTACGCCGCCTACGCGCCGGAGCGGGTGTTCACCCGGGTGTCCGGCCGGCCGCAGGTGATCGTGGTGCGATCGTTCAGCAAGGAGTACGGCCTGGCCGGGACGCGCCTGGCCGTGTGCGCCTGCGGGAGCCCGGAGGTCGCGGACCACATCCAGCGTTGGAACGTGACGAACCCGGTGAGCGGCCCCGCCCTGCGGGTGGGACTCGAACTCGCCTCTCGAACCGAGGAGTTCACCCGGATCCACGCGGAGCTGAACGCCTCGCGGGAGCGGCTCGCAACCGAGCTGCCGCGGCTCGTGGGCGGCAGTTCCGAGCGGTCCCGGGGAAACTTCGTGCCAGTGCGGTGCACCACCCCGCAGGCGGCGGCCGAGTGCGTGGCCGGGCTCGCCGCGCGCGGATACGCGGTACGCCATCTGGCCAGGTTCGGACTCCCCCGCCACCTGCGGGTCTCCACCGCCGACAAGGAGACCACGGACGGCCTGCTGGACGCCCTCGGCGCGTTCGTCCGGGGCCGCGAACAGCGGGCGGGGGCGCCATGAAAGTCCCCGACCGGCGGCCGCCCCGGGGCCTGTCGCCGACCGCCCTGACCACCGCCCGCCGGGTGCTGGTCATCGGCTGCCCCGGCGCGGGGAAGACCACGTTCGCCGTGCGCCTGGCCGCGCTGACCGGCCTCCCCGTCGTCCATCTCGACGACCTGTACTTCGGGCCGGGCTGGTCGGCGACGCCGCCGGAGGAATGGCGTGCGGAGGTGCGGCGGCTGAGTGCCGGGCAGGAATGGGTCGTCGACGGCAACCACGCCGCCACGCTGCCGGAGCGGCTGGCCCGGGCCGAGGCGGTGGTGCTGATCGACCGGGCCCCGGCGCTGTGCCTCGCCGCGTATCTGCGCCGGCTGCTGCGCCACGCCCGAGCGGCCGAGGACCGGCTCCCCCACTACATGCGGCTGGGTGCGGGACGCCGCCGGGTCGCCGACCGCCCGGTGTCCTTCGCCCGCTTCATCCTGGCCTTCCGTCGCCGGACGCTGCCCGGCATCACGGCGTGCCTCGCCGCCCGCGGCGACGTCCCGGTCGTCGTCCTGCGCAGCCGCGCCGATGCCGAGGCCGTCCTCACGGACCTCGGACGAGGTCTCCCCACAGACCGCACCGGAGAAGGGAGTGGCAGGTGTTGAGCCTTTCCGCGTTCGAGAACGCGAAGATGCAGGACGATCCGTACCGGTGGGGCACGGTGACCGAGAGCTTCGACTCGCCGCGGACCGCCCTGGCGGTCGCGCGGGAATTCCCGCTCGCACACCTCCGGTTGAGGACGGCGCGAGCGGGGGCGGAGAAGGAGTACCGCATGCTGTCGGCGCCGCTGGTCGACCAGGGCCGGGAGCTGCCCCTCACCCGCCGGTTGACCCCGATCTGGCGCGGGCTGGTGGACGAGCTGCGGACGCCGGCCTTCACCACGGCGGTGTCCCGGGCGGCGGGCGTGGAGCTCGCCGACGCCACGCTGGAGATCCGCGCCTCCTGCTACACGGAGGGGTGCTTCCTGGGCCCGCACACCGACCGCTCCGACAAGCTGGTCTCCCTGATCCTCTATCTGTCGACGCACTGGTCGGCGGCCGACGGCGGCGAGCTGAGCATCCTGTGCTCCAGCGACCCGGACGACGAGGACGCCCGGGTGGAGCCGCGTCTGGGGACGGCGGCCGTGCTGGTCCGCTCCGACCGGTCGTGGCACCAGGTGCTGCCCGTCCGCAGGCCGGTGCAGCGGCGCAGCCTCCTCGTGCACTACTGGGCATGACGGGAGGGTCGGTGCACCAGCCGTTGGAACGCTTCGGCCAGCCGGTCCAGGACCACCGCGACGTGCGGGAGGCGCAGCGGGTCGTCGGCCCGCAGCGCCGCCCAGCGCTCCTCGTCGGTCTCCCCGGACAGCAGACTGGTGGCGATCCGGAACCGGAGGGCTTCGGGGGCGTCGCCGAAGTGGTGGCCGGCGAGCACCGCCACACCGTGTTCCTCCAGCAGATGGTCCTGGAGGGCGCCGCCGTCGCGTACCCCGCGCGTGGCCAGGACCGCGCGTGCCGGTTCGAAGTCGGGGTAGAGGTAGAAGCCGCCGCCCGGTGTCCGGCAGTGCGCGCCGGCGTCCGTCACGATGCGGTGCATCGCCGCGGTGACGGTGGCGTGCAGCCGTGCGCTGTCGCGGAGGTGACGGACGATCACCGGCGGTTCGGCGAAGACTCCGGCGGCCACTTCCTGCATGGGCCCCGGCATGGTGGACCAGACTTCGCTGGCCACCGCCAGGACGCCGTCCCGCAGCCGGTCGCCGACGGCACCGGCCGGGAAGCGGGCGGCGCCGATTCGCCAGCCGCCCAGTGCCAGGCTCTTGCTGAGTCCGGTCGTCACGACGGTGCGGTCCGGCAGGATCTCGGCGGGGCTGAGGAACGGCTCCTGCGGGCGGTGCGGCAGGTCCCGGTAGATCTCGTCGGAGACGATCAGCAGGTCCTCCCGTTCGGCCACCGCGCACACCCGCCGCACCAGTTCCGGCGGGGCGAGCGTGCCGGTCGGATTGTCCGGGAGGGTCAGCACGAGCAGCCGCGGAGCGCTGTCGGCGCGACGGGCGGCGCGCAGGGTCTCGGCGAGCAGGTCCGGGTCCGGCACCCCGCCGTGCTCCGCGGGGATGGCGACCGGCCGGACGCGGCGGCCGAACAGCCGGGCCTGGGGGGCGTAGGTGAGCCAGGACGGGTCGGGGAGCACCACGTCCCCGTCGATCACCGCGGTCAGCGCCATCAGCAGGGGCTTGCTGCCGGGCGCGAGGACGATCCGGTCCGGGTCCGTCGGCAGGCCGCGCCGGGTGAAGTAGCCGGCGACCGCGGCCCGTGCGTCCTCCGCACCGGCCACCGCGCCGTAGCCGCGGCGGTCGGTGCCCGCGACGAGCAGGTCGCGGACCTCGGCGGGCAGCGGGAGCCGCGACTCCCCGAAGCCGAGGTGGACGACGGCGGTGCCGGCGGCCCGGAGCCGGGCCACCTTCTCGTCGAGTGCCAGGTTCGGCGCGATCCGGAACCGGGAGGTCATCACAGGCTCCTCTGGGAGTGGGTGGCGGTGTCCGGGAGCAGGGCGCGGGCGAGGTCGGGCGGGGTGTCGTCGGTCAGGCGGAGCTCGTCCAGCCAGGCCGCGGTGGCCGAGTGCCGGGCCCGGAACGGCCGCCCGACCAGCGCGGGGTCGCGCGCCTGCAGCAGCCGGAGCCGGAAGGCGCGGCCGTCATGAGCCTCCTCCACGCCGTCCACGACGACCTTGCCCGCGGTCGTGGACATCACCGGGCCGCGGACCGTGCGGGCGAGCCCCGGCAGCCGCCGGTAGGCGTCCTGGTAGATCCGCACGGCGCGGTCGACGGGGACCCGGAAGTACTCGTGCGGTCCGGTGTCCCGCGACATCAGCAGGTAGTACGGCACCGTCCCGGCCGCGAGTTCGGCGCGCCAGAGCTTCTCCCACGCCGCGGCGTCGTCGTTGACGTGGGCCATCAGCGGGGCCTGGCAGTAGATCACCGCGCCGGTGTCGCGGATCCGGGACAGCGCACGCCGGGCGATGTCCGGGCGGATCTCGACCTCGTGGCTGAAGTGCGCCATCACCGCGAGCGTCCGGCCGCCGGCCACCACCCGTTCGAAGAAGGCGAGGGCCTCGTCCGCGTCGTCGTCGGTCACGAAGCGCTGCGGCCAGTAGGCGACGGACTTGGTGCCGATGCGGATCGTGCGGACGCTCTCGACGTCGAGGAAGGGCTCCAGGTGCTGCCGCAGCCGGGCGCTGGACATCACCATCGGGTCCCCGCCGGTCACCAGCACATCGGTGATGTCGGGGTGCCTGCGCAGGTACGCCACCGCCCGGCTCGGTTCCGCCGCCGCGAAACGGAGTTCCTGGTCTCCCACGAACTGGGCCCACCGAAAGCAGTAGGTGCAATAGGCGTGGCAGGTCTGACCGCTGGACGGGAAGTAGAGCAGGGTTTCCCGGTATTTGTGCTGAACACCGGGAATCGGCCCGAGCGAGTCCTGCGGAACATTCAGGTCCTGCTGCTGGGCCGGGTGCGGGTTCAGCCGTGTCCGAATATCGCGCACGACCTCGGCGATACGTTTCCGATCCCCCGTGCCGGATATCTCTGCAAGGGTTTTCTCGTCGGATTCGGAAAGCATCCCACGTTGCGGGAAAACCAACTGGAACATCGGGTCGACGTCGAGGTTCTTCCAATCGATGAGCTGCGACAACACATAGTCGTTCACTCGGAAGGGAAGCACCATGGAGAGGAGCCGAACGGTTTCTTCGACCTCGCGCGGAATCCCGAACCTACGGGCTATCACGGAAATTTTGCGCGGACCATGGGCGGAAAATCTGGTACCGCCCTGCATATCACCCGAAGTGCGAATCGACTCGAATAAGGACATTACATCCCCTTGATGGAACGGGTGCTACGGGAAACGGGTTCCAGCGATCGACCGGACCCGGCCGGACAGGGCGTCGAATTTACCAGAGGTCGAGTTGCGCGTAAAGAATGACAGATGACGCAAGGATTACGGAAGACGGCGGAAGGATTGCGAGAAATATGAAGGGACAGCCCGGAACGGCGGGACCGAAAGAGCTCATTGCACATGCCACCGAGGTGTTGCGCCGGTTCTGGCGGGGCCGACGGGTGGTGCTGCTGGCCCACCGGGTGACGACGAGCACCCTCGTGCTCGCCGACGAACTGACCGCCTGCGGGGCCACCGTGGCGGCCGCGGTGTCGGGCACCCCGCCGGCCCCCGGCGCACTGCCGGGCGTGCCGCGGTGGAGCATGGCCGGTCCCGGCACCCCCGTGGAGCGACACGAGTTCGACGCCTGGCTGCGGGAACCGCCGGGAGATCTGGCGGCCTGGCTGGACGACCTGGACCCGGACGGCTCCTGTCTGGCCGTCGGGACCATCTGGACGGAGGTGGAGAAGTTCTGCGGCCGGGCGGTGCACGGCTGGCGCCGTCCCGAATGGGCCCGCTGGGAGGACAAGACCCGCATCGAGGAACTGTGGGCCGCCACCGGCGTGCCGTCGCCCCGGCATGCCGTCCTCGACCTGGCCGACCCGGCGCTGCGGGAGCGGGCGGCGCTGCTCGACACGGGGCGCGGCGTCGTGCTCGCGATGGACTCCACCGCCGGCATCCAGGGTGCGGGCAAGGCCCTGCGCTGGGTCCGGCACCCCCACGAACTCGACTCCGCGCTGCGGGAGTTCGCCGGGCGCACGCACCGGGTGCGGGTCGCGGAGTTCGTCGCCGGGGTGCCGTGCAGCACCCAGGCCCTGGCGATGGACGACGGGATCGCGGTGTTCGACCCGGCGGAGGAGGCGATGCTGCGCTCCCCCGACACCGGCGCCTTCTTCTACTGCGGCACCTCCACCTGGTGGCTCCCCGGGCCCGGCGTCCGCGAGGAGATCGAGCGCCACGTCCACCGGGCGGGCCGCTACCTGATCGAACACACCGGATTCCGCGGCATCTTCACCGTCGACGGCCTGCTGACGCCCGACGGCTTCCGGGCCACCGAACTCAACCCGCGGGCCGGAGGGGGGCTCGGCGTCCGCTCCGGCCTGCCCGGATTCCCCGTCTACCTCTTCCACCGCGCGGTGCAGGAGCGGCTCCCCGGCATCGCGGACCTCGCCCCGCGCCACATGGAGGAGGCGTTCTGCGACGCCATCCGACGCCGCCCGTCCTATTCGGGCACCGTCGCACCGGGTCCCGGAGCACGTATCGCGCTCGACGGGCGGGAGTTCACGGCCACCGGGGGCGAGGTGATCCGGTACCGGATCGAGGACGGCGCGGCCGACGTCCTGGAGATCCGGCCGACCTCCGACGACCGGCTGATCGGCCCTGCCATGGCCGAATTCGCCGCCGCGCTCGGCACCCCGGGCCTGGTCTCCTGCACGGACGACGGCGTCCGCGGCACCCTCCGCGGCACCCCCTCCGGGGAGCGCCCATGACCATGCTGCTCGTCAACCGCCGCCCCCTCCTCGACCGGCTGCCGCAGTGGTTCCCGGACGCGGCCGACGAACTGGTGGTCTTCACCGACCCGTCCGCCCTGGCCGGCCGGGACGCCGACGCCGTCGCGCGCTCGGTACGCCATCTGGAGATCGCCGACGACTACGACGGCCCGGCCGCCACCGAACGGCTCGCGGAGTTGTGCCGCGCGTACGACGTCCGACGGATCCTGACCGTCGCCGAAGGCGACCTGGTGCGTGCCGCCCGCCTGCGCCGCGCGTTCGGTCTGCCGGGCCAGGACGAGGAGAGCGCCCTCGCGTTCACCCACAAGCACACCATGAAGGCGGCGGCGGCTGCGGGCGGCATCCCGGTCGCCCCCATGCGATACGTCACCGATACCCCGGGCCTCCTCGACTTCGCCGACGCACACGGGTTCCCTCTCGTCGTCAAGCGCCTCACCGGCGGTGGCGCGGTGGGCATGTCGGTGCTCGCCGACCGCCCCGCGCTGCGCCGGTTCCTCGAGGAGCGGGCGGGCGAGGGCGAACCGCCCGCCATGCTGGCGGAGGCCTGGATCAAGGGCGAGGTCTACCACGTCAACGGCGTCATGGCCGACGGCGTCCTGCTCCACGGGTGGCCCGCCCTCTACCTCAACACCCAGTGGGCCAACTACCACACGTCCGCTCCCCTGGTCAGCGGCATGCTCCCCGCCGACGACCCGCTGTGCCGCCGGCTGGTCGACGCGACCGCCGAGGTGGTGGCCGCGCTGCCCGCCGCCCCGGGCGTCCTGCCCTTCCACGCCGAGCTGTTCCACACCCCCGACGACGAGATCGTCCTCTGCGAGATCGCCTGCCGCGCGGGCGGCGCGGGCATCGTCGAGGTGCACGAGCTCTCGTTCGGCCTCAACCTCTACCAGGCCGGTCTCCTGGGCCAGGCCGGCCGCTCGGACCAGGTCCGATGGCACGAGCCGGGCCCGGCGCACGGGCACGGCTGGTTCCTGCCCCGCGCGGGGACCCTGCGCCGGATCCCCGAGCACTGTCCGCTCCCCGGCGCCGTCCGGTACCGCACCAGCGGCGTCCCGGGCCGCCACTACCCGGGCCCGCGCTCCGCCAACGACAGCGTCGCCCAGCTGATCTTCGCGCTCCCCGACACCCACGACCTGCCGGGCGCGCTGCGGACCGTGCAGGACTGGTGGCTCGACGCCGTCCGCTGGGACTGACGCCCGCCCCGCCAGCACCTCTCCCACCACCTTCAGCGAGGAGCCCACATGCAGACGACCACCACGCGCCCCCGGCCGGAGACCGCCACGGCCCTCACCGCCGAGAGCCTGCTCCGGCTCGCCGCCCGCGAGATCGCCGCGATCCACGTACCGGGCTTCTACCCGGCCGACATCGCCCGGCAGGCAGCCGAGCGCGCACTGCGCCACAGGGCCCTCGGCTCGTACCACAAGGAACTGTCCAGTTCCGTGGGCCGGGTGCACATGCCCCACGTGGACACCGCCTTCGACCCGGAACTCATCCGGCAGTACAACGACGGCGCGGTCCCGGCCATCCACGACATCCGTTCGATGTTCCTGCCGCAGCTGTCGCCCATCGACCATCTGCGGTTGCTGCTCCAGGAACTCTGGCCCGCCGGCGCCAACCTGCTGCGCCTACGGGACAGGGCCTGCTTCGTCGGCGCGCTCCGTGTCTTCCAGCCCGGCGTCTCGCAACTGCTGCCGCACAACGACCGCCTGGAGCAGGAGACCGACGCCCCCGAGGCCACCGGGCTCATGGAACAGCTCACCGCCAACGTCTACCTCGAAGTACCCGACGATGGGGGCGAGTTGCTGCTCTGGCTCCGTGAACCCACCGCCGAGGAGAGCAAGGTGATCCTGGACGTCGAAGGGCTTTCCCCCGACACCGTCGAGCCACCCGCCCTCCGATTCCACCCCCGCCCCGGCGACCTCATCGTCTTCAGCTCGGCGATGCTGCACGCGGTCACCTCCAGCCCCACCGGACACCGGGTCGGCATGGCCGCGTTCATAGGCTCCACCGGACCTGACCGCCCGCTGGTCTACTGGAGCTGACGAAGAGCCCGGCGACGAATCCCGAAACGATTCCGGCGGCAAGCAGCACGACGAGCCCGGCTTCGCCCATGGACCGTCAGGGCTCCGGGCCCGTCGCCGGGCGCCCCCTCCCAGGACGCCCCGTTCCTCTCGGCAACCGCACAAGGCGGTTGCCGAGAACCCGGATCCCCTGGCCGAACACCGGAACGCGCACGAGGCTCATGAGAACCGGCGCGACGTTCACGAGAACGGGCAGAGCGGGCTCAGCCGGTCTCGAGGCCGTCGATCAGCCGGTCGAGGAACCGGGTGAAGGTGGCTTCGGCGGTGAGGGGGCGTCCGGGGGCGGACAGGGCCTCGGCGAGCTCCGGGTGACGGCCGTCCGCGGCGACGGCGACCAGGTAGCGCATCTCGGCCGCGGCCCTGTCCGGGGACTCTGAGACCGCGGCCTGCGCCACCTCGTGGCCGACGTGCCCGGCCACGAACGCGGTGAGCTGGGCGAAGACCTCCAGCTTCGCCGCACCGTCCAGCCCGGTGGGCCGCAGCGCGGCGAGCGCGTGTTCCAGGAAGGCCAGTGTGTTGGGGCCCGGAACCCGACGGGTCGTCAGAGCGGCGGGCAGCCAGGGATGGCGCAGCATGTGGGCGCGCTGGAGGTGGGCGACGGTCTTCAGGTCGGCACGCCAGTCGCCGGTGGGCGGGCCCGCGACCGTCAGTTCGCCGCTGACGTGATCGACCATCAGTTCCAGCAGCGTCTCCTTGTCGGGGGCGTAGCTGTAGAGCGACATGACGCCCGCTCCGACCTCGGCGGCGACCCGCCGCATGGTGACCGCTTCGAGTCCTTCCGCGTCCGCAAGGGCGACGGCCGCCGCCGTGATCGCCTCGCGGCTGAAGGAGGGTCTGCGGCCCCTGCGCGGCTCGTCGGGACGCAGCCAGAGCTGTTCGGGATCGATGCCTGCGGCGCCGGATCCTCCGTCATGGGACACGTTCTCGCGCTCCTCTTCCCGTTGTCGTGGTTGTCGTGGTTGTCGTCGAGACAGGCGGGGGTCCTTGTGCAAGGCATCCAAGCATCCCCTATTCTCGTACAACGTACGTAATAAAGGAGGGGATCTATGCCGTCACGCACGCCCGACGCCACGACCGGACCAGCCGGGGTACGACCTGCCGGAAAGCCGCCACTGTCCTCGCGGATGATGAGGGCGACCTGGCGAGGCCTCCCGGCGAAACGGCACGACGTCGGATGGGAGCCCGGACTGGTGGTGCCCGCCGCCGACGGCAGCCCGTTGATCACCGACCACTACTTCCCGCGCGCGGAGGGCGACTTCCCCACCCTCCTGGTCCGCTCCCCTTACGGCCGGGGCATGCCGTGGTCCCCCATGTACGGCCTGCTCTTCGCCGAACAGGGCTTTCACGTGGTCCTGCAGAGCTGCCGCGGCACCGGCGGCTCGGGCGGCGTGTTCGACCTGTGGCGCAACGAGGCCGCCGACGGCCTGGCCACGGTGTCCTGGCTGCGCGAACAGCCCTGGTTCGACGGATCGCTGGGAACCGTCGGCCCCAGCTATCTGGGTTACGTGCAATGGGCCCTCGCCCTGGATCCACCACCGGAACTGAAGGCGATGGTGGTGCAGGTGGGCCTGCACGATCCCTACGCCCTGTTCCACATGGACGGTGTGCTGCGCCTGGAGAACGCCCTCGCCGTCGGGGTGGGCATGACCTACCAGCACCAGGGCATGGCACCGTTCCTGAGGGCGACACTGCGTCTCCAGCGCCGCCTGCGCTCCGTCACCACCGCGCAGCCGCTGCGCGGGTCGTACGCGTCCGCCCTCGGGGGCGAAGTGCCCTGGCTGGACGACGTGATGACACACCCGGACGCCACGGACCCGTACTGGCGCGGCGCTTCCCCGGCCGAGGCGGCCGAGCGGCTCGACGTGCCCACGAGCCTGATCACCGGGTGGCACGACGCGCTGGTCGACCAGACCTTCGAGCAGTACGAACGGCTGCGTCGGGCCGGATGCGAGACCGCCCTGCTCGTCGGCCCCTGGACCCACACCTCCGCCCTGCAGCAGGGCTGGCCCGAGGTGTTCGCCGAGAGCCTCGCGTGGCTGCGCGCCCATCTGTACGCCGATCCCTCCGGTCGGCGTCCCACCGCGGTGCGCGTGCACATCGGCGGCGACGACACCTGGCGGGACCTCGACGACTGGCCGCCGGCCGCGACCGCCACCTCGTGGTATCCCGGCGCCGACGGGCAGCTCACCCCGCAGGCGCCCACGGGCTCCGCGCCGTTGACGACGTTCCGCTACGACCCGGCCGACCCCACCCCGTCCCTCGGCGGCCCGCTGCTCTCCCGCACCGCCGGTCCGCGCGACAACCGCGCCCTGGAAGCCCGGGACGACGTCCTGACCCTCACCACTCCCCCGTTGACCGAGCCCGTGGACGTCCTCGGACCGGTCTCCGCACTGCTGAGCGTCTCCACGGACACCGGGCACGCCGACGTCTTCACCCGCTTGTGCGACGTCGACCCACAAGGCCGCTCCGTCAACGTCTGCGACGGGCTCGGCCGGCTCCGGACGACCCAGGAGACGTCTTCGACGGCGGAAGAGGCGCCCACGACAGCCGAAGAAGCGTCTTCCACGACCGGGCAGGCGGCCTGGCCGACCGGGCAGGCGCCCTCACGCACCATCGTGTCGATGAGCTCCACGGCCCATCGCTTCCGCGTCGGCCACCGCATACGCTGGCAGATCAGCGGAGGCGCCCATCCGCGCTACGCCCGTGGCACCGGCACCGGCGAGTCGTCGGTGGACGCCACCGTCTTCGCACCGGTGCGCATCACGCTCCACGCGGACTCGGCCCTGCTGCTTCCGCGCGATACCGGACCAGCGTGATCCCGGTGCTCGCGATCCAGTGCTCGCGATTCCGGTGTTCTCGGGGCGACGGCATCCCGGTGCTGTCGAAGAACCTGTTCCGCCTGCGGCGGCCACACTCGCCGCAGGCGGTGACGCGGTGACGAACGAGCCCCGGTAACCCGTGGGCCGGTCCGACGGCCGGTCAGAGGTTGGGGTCCACCAGGATCTTGACGGCCGTCTCGTTGTGGTGGATCAGGGTCTCGAAACCGTCGGCGACGAGGTCGTCCAGGCCGATCGTCTTGGTGATGAACGGCGCCAGGTCGACGCGCCCCTCCTGCACCAGCTTGATGGTCTGCGGGTGGGAGTTGACGTAGGCGATCGTGCCGCGCAGGTCGACCTCCTTGAGGACGAGCTTCTGCATGTCGATCGACGCCGGCTTGCCCCAGATCGAGATGACGGTGATGACACCGCCCGGCCTGACCGCGTCGAACAGGGTGTCGAGGACGACATTGACGGACGTGGCCTCGAACGCCACGTCCGCGCCCTTGCCGCCGGTGAGGCGCCGGACCTCCTCGGCGACGTCGGTGGTGGCGGGGTCGATGACGTGGTCGGCGACCTTGGCGTCCAGCGCCTTCTGCCGACGCAGCGAGCTGAGCTCGCTGACCGCGACCTCGACGCCCATCGCCTTGAGCACCGCGCAGGTGAGCAGCCCGATGGGACCGGCGCCGCCGACGAGGGCGAAGTCGCCCGCCTTCGCACCGGAGCGCTCGAACGCGTGGTACGCCACCGACAGCGGCTCGATGAGGGCAGCTTGGTCCAGCGGGACGTCACCGACCGGGTGGACCCACCGGCGCTCGACGACGATCTTCTCCGCGAGCCCGCCGCCGCGGCCGCCCAGCCCGATGAAGTTCATGTCGGGCGAGATGTGATAAGTCGGGTTGTTCTCGCTGGTGTCGACCTCGGGACGCAGGATGTAGGGCTCGACGACGACGCGGTCGCCCGGCTTCAGGCCCTCGACGCCCTCGCCCACCGCGTACACGACGCCGGACATCTCGTGGCCGAGCGTCACCGGCGCGGACTCGCCCGAGACCGGGTGCGGGTGGCCGGCCGGCGGGACGAAGATCGGTCCGTCGAGGTACTCGTGCAGGTCGGTACCGCAGATCCCGCAGTACGCGACATCGATGCCCACGGTGCCGGGCCGGACAGTGGGCTCCGGAACGTCCTCGATACGGATGTCACCACGGTCGTAGTAGCGTGCAGCCTTCACTTTGAACTGGCTCCTTCGTTCATCTTCCGCTCACACCTCGTGACAAGTCGTGCCGTGGAGTGAGGTGTGCGAGCCTCGCGCGGCGCATTCACGTCAACAATTAAACAATACGGTGCAATACGGTTCAGATGCCCGGTCCGTCTCCCGGGCCGGAAGGAGCGGCCGAGGCCCGTCGCACGGGCGCGCCCCGTGACGCTCCGTGCGGAGCGGACGTTGATCGATGACCGGCGGTCCGGTGAGGTTGTCAGTCCTCGTTCGTACGATCACGGCATGTCGGATGCCTTCACCGTCCTGTGGACCCATGACACCTGCCGTGCCCTGCGCAACGAGGGCCGGGTGGGCGAACGGCCGCCGGTCGCCTTCAGCGGGATCCACGCCTCCCTTCCCGCCTGGTCGGGTGCCCGCGCCGGGGACGAGGTGTACGCGCTGCACGTCAACCGGCGCGAGGTGTTCGTGGTGAGCCGGATGCGGGTGATCGACCTGGAACGGCGCGCCTGCTGCGGATCCGCCCCCGCGACATGGCAGGAACCGGCGTTTCCCGGACACGCCGACTGGTCCGTGCTCGGCGCCAACGGTTGCGGCGCCACCGCGGTGCACGTGGACGCGACGCCCGTGCGCTTCGACCTGCCGATACCCGGTGAGCTCCTGGAACGACTCACCTGGCGCAACCGCCGAGGGCGGACCCGCGGTCTGAAGTACGTCGTGGACGGCCGACTGGAGCGCGCGATCAGCCTCCAGGGGTTCTACCGTCTGACGTCCGATTCGGCCGACGAACTGGCGAACGTCGTCGACTTCCCGAGCCGAAGGAGTCGCCGTTCAGGCAGCGACGGCCACTGACGGGTCCCGTACGTCCTACGCCCCTCGGCGAGCGGGAGGCTGCCCCGCCATCAGGGGCCCGAAGGCGAGGACTCCGTCGTCATGACGGCCCGACGGCCACGCGCGATCGAGCGCGCGGCGTGCGCCATGTCCACGGCCGCTGCTCGATCACGATGCCCCCCGCGGGGCGTCGACCGCCGCAGGAGAAGAACCGCCCGCACATGGACCGCGCCGAAACCGATCCGGGCCGCACGCCCGACTCAAGTGAGCGGCCTGCTCCGATGTTCCGCGCAGTCACACGTGTTCTGTGCGATCACACGCTCACGCCGTAGCGAAGCTGGCGCAGGTCTTGGCGATCATGGAGTTGCGGCCCTCTGTAACCACCGGGGAGACCTGTGCCTGTACTGCCATCATGGCTGAACGAACCACTCCGGAACCAATTCATCGCCCTGTTGCCTGAGCGATCGGCCTACGCGCCGACGCATCCGCTGGGCTGCCGTCGCCCCCGCATCAGCGACCGGGTCGTTTTCGACAAGATGCCGCAGCTCCCGCGATTCGGCTGTTCCTACCAGGCGATTACGGACACGAGCTCGGCTGCCACCATCCGCAACCGCCGCGCCGAGTGGATCCGGCTCGGTGCCGGCGGGGAGCGAGTCGAGCAGGATCTGCCGCAGCTCGCCGCGCTGCACCTCCGGACGTCCCAGGCACTCCTGGTCGGCCTCTCGCGGCCGTCGCCGGAGTAGCAGACAGGCCCGGCGGATGTTCGTCAAGCCTCAGTGCTGGACCAGGCCGCCGACGCGAACGGGCGCGACGTGGCCGGTCACCGGAAGGGTCCGGGCCAGAGCGAGTCCGATGTCCACGAGCGATGACCGGCGCAGACGAGCGACATCGGGGATCGCGGTCCAGACCGACTCGGCGATTTCACCGTTCGGTTCGGGCCGGAGCCGGCCGCCGGTGATGCGGACCCGGTAGAAGACGCCGACGTTCTGGTGCTCGACCCCCGCACGGGCGACGCCCGCGGGAACCACTCGCGAGTCCACGCCCAGCAGGCGATCGACCACCGCGGCGCAGCCGGTCTCCTCGGCGACCTCCCGGATCACCGCATCGAACGGATCCTCCCCGTGTTCGACCCCGCCGCCCGGGAGAGTCCAGTTGC
Source organism: Streptomyces sp. NPDC001750 (assembly GCF_042892615.1). NCBI lineage: Bacteria > Bacillati > Actinomycetota > Actinomycetes > Kitasatosporales > Streptomycetaceae > Streptomyces > Streptomyces sp. NPDC001750. Next base: position 196,673 of record NZ_JBIAUE010000011.1, read on the forward strand.
TCTCGCCCTCCGGTGGGACATGACGGGCGAGCAGCACCCGCCCGTCCTCGATGCACACGGCGTACGCCGCCAGCCGGAAACTCATCCCCGCGCCCTCCCGCCGAACCCCGCCCGACACCGGCATCCGGCATCCGGCATCCGCACATCACTATGAGCGCGGAGTGGAGCCGGATCAACTCCCTCTGTCCGTATGCCACTTCCCTTCCGGTTGGTGGAGGCGGTATGGAAGTCGACCCATGCGGCTCGCCGGGCGGCGCTCCGGTGGTGACGACCCGTTCCAACGGCGTCAATGACCTTCCGTGTCATCGCCCGCCGTCGCGCCGGGGTGCCACGATCGCCGTCGTAGGGAGACCGACGCGAAGGACGATGCCATGCCCGCCTACGTCATTGCCCACCTGCGGGACGCCGCCCCGCACCCGGAGATCGCCGAGTACATCGAGCGTCTTCCCTGCACCTTCGAACCGTACGGTGGCCGCTGCCTCGTGCACATGACGCGGCACGAGGTGATGGAGGGAAGCCGGCCCGGGACGGTCGTGATGATCGGCTTCCCCGGGATCCGCGAGGCGCGGGCCTGGTGGGACTCCCCCGCGTACCGGGAGATCGCACCGCTGCGCTCGCGGCACATCGACGGCGGCATCGTCCTGGTCGAGGGCGTCCCCGACGGCTACGACCCTGCCGCGGCCGTCGAGGCCATGCGGGAGGCTCTGTCCGGCGGGTGGCCCTCGGCCGTCGGGGCAGGCGGAGCCCGGTAAGGCCCCCGGGTCGCCGGCAGCCCTCTCGTCCCGACGGCGCACGTTCAACGGCACGGCATCGACCGAGTCGGGCGTGCTCCGGGGGGGGCGGGGCACGGGCGGCTCCTCAGGAGGCTTCGGCGGGCCCGGGCAGGAAGATCAGGTCCAGGTGGTGGGCGAGCACCTCGGCGGCCGACTCCGCACTGCGCTGGCCGACGAGGACTCCGGTGCCGAGCCCGGCGGACATGGCGAGCAGCCCGGCCGCCGCCGCACGGGGGTCCACGCCGGGCCGCAGGCGACCTTGTTCCGCCGCCTGCCCGAGCAGACCGGCCACGGTGTCCTCGGCGGTGTCGGGGTCCTTGATGAACGGCTGGGCGGCGAGGGCTGCGTCGGTCACGGCCAGGACCGCGTACGAGGTGTACAGGTGGTGGAAGACGCGGCTCTCCTCGTCGACGGGCAGGGCCGCCGCCAGCAGCGCCTCGATGACCGCGCGCGCTCCCGGATCGGTCCCGGTGGCCCGTACCCGGGCGGCCACCCGTTCCCCGAAGCGCTCGGTGAGATACCGGAGCCCGAAGAGGAGCAGTTTCTCCTTGGACTCGAAGTAGTACTGCACCAGCCGGAGGGACACGCCCGCCTCCGCCGCCACGTCGCGCATCCCCACCGCGTGGAGGCCGAGCCGTCCGGCGGCGCGGACGAGTGCCGCCGCGATCTCGGTCCTTCGCTCCTCATGGTCCACGCGCTTGGGCATCGTTCGGCTCTCCGCTCCTCGGCCGGCAGTGCGCAGGTGTCCTCCCGCCCTTTTGATGATACGACCGTACCACCATCGTGGTACGGTCGTATCACAAAGATCGACTACCCGGGAGGTGGCCGTGTCCCCGTCCGCAGCAGCCCGTCCCCAGGCCGATGTCGGCCGCTTCGTCAGCGATGCCTCGCGCGAGCGCTACTTCGCCGCCTGCGACGCGGTCTACGCGCTGGGCGCACCCGCGTCCTGGGAGGGGGACGTGGAGACGTCCTTCGCGACCACGCACGTCTACCGCTACGACCCCGCCGACCCGGCCGCCCGCGACCGCACTCCTGTCGTCCTTGTGCACGGCGCGGGCAGTTGTTCCGCCATGTGGTACCCGAACACCGCGGTCCTCGGCGGGGAGCGGCCCGTCTACGCGCTCGACACCCCGGGCGACCCCGGGCGCAGCGCCCAACGCGCCCCCATCCACCGGCCCGAGCACGCCGCGCAGTGGCTCGACGAGGCCCTCGCCGGGCTCGGGCTCGACCGGGTCCACCTCGTCGGCAGCTCGTACGGCGGCTGGCTCGCCCTGAACCAGGCGCACTTGAGGTCCGAGCGCCTGGCCTCGGTCACGCTGCTCGACCCGGGCGGCCTGGAGAAGGTGGGGCTGCGCTTCTTCGTCTGGATCTTCGCGAGCCTTTTCGCCACCTTCGCCCCCAAGGCGCTGCGACCCCGCCTGGCCTCGTGGCTGGAGCAGCCGGTGCTCGTCGTACCGGAACTGCGCACCATGATCAGGTCCGGGGTCCGCGCCTACCGGATACGCCGCCCTGCTCCCCTCCCCTTGTCCGACGCCGAACTGGCGAGCGTCAGCACGCCGTTGTATCTCCTCATGGGCAGGCGAAGCCTGCTCGTGCACCCGGAACGGCAGGCGGAGCGCGTGCCGCGACTGCTTCCGGGCGCGCGGGCCGAGATCCTGGCCGATACCGGGCACGGACCTCAGATCGACCACGCCGAGCGAACCAACCGCCTCGTGCTGGACTTCATGGACGCCGTGGAGCGCGGCGTGCCGGGGAACACCGGACGAAGCGTCTAGTGCCGTGACCGGCAAGGTTTGCCCGGAAGGAGCGTCGTCCGGTCCGGACGCCCGCACGGATGCAGGCCTCCGGACCCGCTCTACTGCCAGGTCGCGGTGTCGGGGTCGATGCCGTGGGCACGCGCGCAGGCGTCGATGATTCGACGGAACCACGTGGCGAGGCCGGCGCGGGTGCCGTCGTAGTGGGCGGCGAATGCCGGATCGGACTCATACATGCGGCCGAGACAGACCTGCATCTGCCTGGTGAGGGGAAAGTACGAAGCAAAGACTTCGCGGTGCCGCTCGACGAGCTGATTCGCCTCCGGGCTACCAGGTGTGACGCCGGTGTCCATCGCATCCCCGAGGGCACGGTCGAGGTCGGCCATGGCGTCGGCGATGGTCTGCCATTCCTCCGGGCCTCGAGAGGCGGAGCGTTCGGCGTACTGCCGCCATTGCGTCGTGTCTCCGTAGCGCTGACGGGCTTGGGCGGGCCAGTCCGGGTTCCACTGGGGGCCGAAGATCGCGGCCTGCTGCTCGACGGTCAGCAGCAGGCCGCGCTCGTGGGCGCCGATCATCCGATCCAGTCCGGCGCTGAGCTGCTGGAGGCGGTCGATCCGTTCAGCGACCTGGGTGCGCTGCGCGCGCAATGCGCCGGGCACGTCCGCGGTCGAGTCGTCCAGGACGGCCCGGATCCGGTCCAGGCCGAGACCGAGCTCACGGTAGACGACGATGCGGTGCAGCCGTTCCAGATCACCGGCGGTGTAGAGCCGGTATCCGGCAGCCGTGCGCAGCGACGGCCGCGCCAGACCGATCTCGTCCCAGTGGTGCAGCGCGCGGACTGTCACGTCCAGACGCGTCGAGACCTGACCGACCGTCAGGCCATCGGCGGCAGTGGCATCAGGCATGCTCCCCATTGTCGCCGCGGCCGTCGCCCGGTGGGGTGATCCCGATGGCTTCAAGGTTCCGCGCCTCCTGACTGGCCGGATCAAAGGGCTTCGCCGCGGTGAAAACGATCCGTGCGTTCTCGGGGGTGATCACCTCCACGTCGCGGGTGTTCCAGGGAGTGTCCCGCGGACCGTCGACCGAGTTCGGGCGCAACGCACGACAGGCCTCGACAAGGGAATCGACCTGGCTGAGCACGCCGGCGAAACTGAAGCTCATCGCTGGTGGCTGCTCCGGAACGCTCGCCGCCGTGACGAGGAGTACGTCCTGGAACGCCCACCGGCGCAGATGCACCAGCGTGCCGGGGATGCCGAACAGCTCGAAGAACCCGAGCCCACGAGTCCAGAAGTCCACCGACGCCGCCAAATCGCTCGTGGGGATCGTCACGAACGCGGGCATTCCATAGATGCCGCGGAACGGCTCCGGCGGAACCGCATCCGGGCCGGGATCGGGCACGGGACTCATCTCGAACGCGTTGTAGTAGTCGCTCATGCGCCCCACCCTTCAGCCTCACGCAGGGTGAGGGTCAAGCCGGGCCCGTGAACCCCGCCCTGCCCCGACGACGCGACACATCCCGCCGCCTCCATGGAGGTCCACCCGACGGGTCGTCCTTCTCACCCTGACGCATGGATTTACGCGCACCCGGCCACGAGGCCGTGTCGAATCACCGGCCGGTGCTCGCCCCGGGCGCCGGCCACCGTCGAAGCGTGCCCGCACTGCGGGGTCGTCGAGCAGTCGGCACGGGTGACCGTCGGTGCGTACAGATGTGGCCTCGTGACACAGTGGCTCGCCTCAGGTACGGGGCATGGGGCCGCGTCCGCCGCCGGACCGGGGGCGCCGATTGACGGCACGGCCGGGGCGGTGTGACGATGCGCCGATGTCGGACCTGCACGCCCGGATGGCCGCCCGGGTCGGTGACCTCACCGCCGTCGTGGTCGCGCGCTGCGCGGCGGAGGCGCCGTTCTACGGGGCGCTGCCCCCCGCCACCCTCCAGGGCGAGGTGGCGCGGTCCATCGCGGCGGTGCACGCGCTGTTGCTCAGGGCACTGCGCGACGGCGACGGGGGTCCGATGGGGCCGGGCGATCTGACCCGGCTCATCGAGTGGTCGGCGCGCCGGGCCGAGGAGCGCGTCCCCCTGGAGGCGGTGATCGCCGCGTACCTGATCGGCGCCGAGGTGTGGTGGCAGACGCTGACCGAGGTAGCGGAGCCCGGTGAGCTGGCCGGAGCGGGCGGCAAACTGCTCGCCTGCCTGCACGCCGCGCTGCCCGCGGTCGTCCTCGCCCACCAGAACGCCCGGGAGGACCTCCACAGCGAGGACAAGCGCGTACGGCGGGCCCTGCTCGGCGCCCTGCTGGCAGGACGGCCGTACGAGGAACTGGCGGGCGTGGCGCGGGTGGCCGTGGTGGGTGAGTACGAGGTGGTTGCCTTCGCGTTCGAGTCCGACCCGCCGAGCAGATTGGTGCAGTCCTCGCTCGACGCCTTCACCGGGATCCCTGTGCTGATGGACCACGTCGCTCGGATCGCCTTGTTGCCGGGCAGGTCCGACGTGCCGGGCCTGGTGGCCCGGCTGGAGAAGGACGTGGGACAGCCCGTGCGCGCCGCCGCCGCCCGCTCCTCCGTACCGGCGGCCATCCCCTCGGCCGCACAGGAGGCCGGCCGCGTGCTGGATCTCGTCCGGCGTCTGGGACGCCCGCCCGGGTGCTACCGCCTCGACGACGTGCTGCTGGAGCACCAGCTCGCGCGCCCCGGGGACGGCCTGGTGCGGCTGGCGGCCAAACTCGACCCCTTGGAGGAGCATCCGTACCTGCTTGAGACGCTGCGCGTGTTCGTGGAGCGGGGGCTCAACCGCCGCCAGACGGCGTCGGAGCTGTGCGTCCACCGCAACACCCTCGACTACCGGTTGCAGCGAGTGAGCGCGCTGACGGGCCTCGACCTCGCGGTTCCCGCGCAGGCGCGGCTGATCCAGGCGGCGCTCGTCGCCAGGGACCTGGCCGGGCCCGCGGATCACCGCGGGGTCACCGGATGGCAGGGATCCGCAGGAGCAGCGGAAGGCGGATGAACCACGGCCGGCGACGGCGAGCGCTCGGCCTGTCATCTGTCAGAGCCAGGCGACGAGTTCCTCGTGCCGGGGTGCGAGGACCGGGCCGGCGCCGGGGTGGTCGAAGACCATGACGGGCCGGTCCGCGTTCCAGCCGGACCAGCCCGGCTGTCCGGTAGTGGCGAAGGCGACCCAGGCCCGGTGCATGGCGTCGGCCAGTGGCTGGGGCGCGCCGGGCCCGGTCAGGTCCTCGGCAGCGCGCAGGTTGTCGAAGACGAAGCCGAGTTCCAGCGCATGGCACGCGCCGAGTCCCATCACGGGCGAGCGCCAGCAGAATTCGTAGACGAAGGTGCGGGCGGGCCGGGAGTCGGCGAGGCGGTTGAGCGGCCCCCGCAGCAGCAGGTCGGTGGCCATCTCTCCCAGGATCTCACCGGGTTTGGCGTGTGGCCGGGTGGCTCGGTACAGGCGTGCCACGCGTTGCGGGACACGGATCTTCAGCAGTGCCAGCCGCAGGGTGAGCCGGCTGATCCGGTCCACGGCTCCGCCGGGTACGAACCACAGCCGGTACTCCTCCCGGTTGCAGCCCAGCAGCAGGTCGGCCTCGGGAAGGGGCGGGGCGGCGGGCACCACGTCGCCGTCGACCACGATGTGGAAGCCGGGACCGCCGCCGATGGGGTCGGACCGGTCGACGACGGCGGCCTGCGCGTCCAGCAGCAGGTCTCGGTCCACCGCCGCGAACGCCTCGGCGGTGGCCGGGATCCGCAGTCTCTTCGCCATCGCGCGTACGGTCTTCGCGCCCTCGCGGCGCGACACCGTGTGCGGCGGGCCGCTCTGCAGGATCGCCCGGTGGAACAGCCCGGCCGCGCCGGGGCTGGTCATGAGGGCCGCGACGCTGATCGCGCCGGCGGACTCCCCGCACACGGTGACGTTCGCCGGATCTCCGCCGAAGGCGGAGATGTTGTCGCGGACCCAGATCAGGGCCGCGATCTGGTCGAGGAGGCCCCGGTTGAGGGGGGCGTCGGGGAAGACCCCGAACCCCTCGACGCCGAGCCGGTAGTTGACGGAGACGAGGACCACCCCGTCGCGCGCGAAGGCGCCCCCGTCGTAGAGCGGCAGGTTCGCCGAGCCGTTGCGCAGGGAACCCCCGTGGATCCAGACCATGACGGGCAGCCGGCCCTCGCCGACGGATGGGGTCCAGACGTTGAGGTTGAGACAGTCGTCCCCGGCGATGCTCGGATCGGGTATCAGCCGGTCGAGGGGCGGGCGGTAGGGGCGTTTGGGGGCGGTCGGCCCGTACTCCAGAGCGTCTCGTACCCCTTCCCAGGACTCGGCCGGGGCGGGAGCGCGGAAGCGGTGGGCGCCGAAGGGCGGGGCGGCGTAGGGGATGCCGAGGAAGGTGGCGATCCCGTTGTGGAAACGGCCTCGGACCTTGCCCTGCCCGGTGGTCGCTATGAGGTCCATGGCGGTCCTTCCATGTGCGAACGGGGGCCGGCCGCCCCTGGTCGCGGGAGCGTCAGGGGCGGGCGGCGTGGATCGGGACGGCCGCCGGTCACGGCGGAAGGGATCTCCGGGAGCGGGTCACCGGTTCGCGAGGTCGTTGCGGCGGACGTCGGACCAGGTGCCGCTGTCGGTGCAGATCCCGCAGTCGGCCCCGAAGAACTGTGCCCTCGCCGTCTGGTCCCCCATCAGGTGTGCCTTGAACCAGGCGGTGGTGGGCGCGGCGAACGGGCCGGGGTCGCCCACGACCGTGAGGTGATCGGCGCCGCGCAGTTCCCCGTAGATGGCCGGTATGTGGTCGGCGTCGTTGTAGAAGGCCTTGACCATGAAGGGGAAGACGATGCTGTCCTTCTGCCCGGCCAGGAGGAGCGCGGGTACGTGTACGTCGTCGATGTCGGCGAGCGGCCCGGGCTGGATGGGCAGGACGGTGTCGATGCGCGGGTCCGAGCCGACGACGATGGCGGCGGCGCCGCCCTGCGAGTGACCGGACGCGCCGATGTGCTCCAGGTCGACACGGTCGTGGAAGGGGCTGCCGTGGTCGGCGTTGCGACGGGTGAGCATGTCGATCCCGGCGCGCATGGAGATGCCGAGGTTGGACTGCGGGGTGTTGGCGGCGGCGACGATGAAGCCCTGACTGGCCCAGTGGAGCAACAGGTCGCGGTAGACGACCGGGAAGGCGAAGGTGCCGTTTCCCCACACGATCACGGGGTGGCGGCGGTCGCTGGTCGCGATGTCACGCGGGTAGTACAGGGTGGTCACCGCCCCGACCTCCACCGCGGTGGCGTAGGGGCCGGGAGCGCCGTAGTCGGCCGCGGCCGCCTCGGCACTGGCACCGGCGGGGGAACCGGTGGACGCCGCTGCCGCTCCCGCGCCGGCAGAAGCCGTCAGCAGGAGCAGGAGCGAGGTCAGGGGGACGAGCAGTCTTCTCCAGAGCACAGCGGACTCCCGATGTCGTCACGGTGAACCGGATGTTTCATCCGGCTCACGCCTTGTCTGATCGCACATCCTGAAGCACGGTCCGAGACTCGTCTCTGCGCAATCGCGGCAAGCAGCGACGTCGGAGTTTGTGCAACATGCCGAGAGGCCCGAGCGCGGTGAGGGTGCCATGCTCGGTTCCGCCGCTACGACAGAGAGCCCGCCGCCCGGTCCCGGGAGGAGAACGCCAAAAACGGAGAACAGGCGATTTCTTCCTCATCCGCACGGGAACCGGGTGGCGCGGCACGAACCGCTGTCGACGTATCCGGCTCTGGCCCCCTGGTCCCTGGTCCCTGGTCCCTGGAGCACCATCGGCATCTCTGACATGCTCTCGCCAACGCAACGCGCGTGCCTCTCCGCGCGGTGTGCGTCTGGGCGGCGGCTGGCCCGCCATCGACCCCGGAGCCGCGGGAGCGACCGTCCGGGCCGTCCAGTATCTGATGACCCGGCGCGGCACGGCGCTGAGCGCCGACGGCGCCTACGGAACGGTGTCGGTCAAGGCCGTCAAGAAGTTCCAGTCATCCGAGGGCCTGATGGCGGACGGTCAGGTCGGTCCCAAGACCTGGCCGGCCCTGGTCCATTCGCTCCGGCGGGGCAGCTCGGGATCGCATGTGCGCGCCCTTCAGACGGTGCTGAACAAGCACGGTGCGGGGTTCGCCGTCGACGGCGGCTTCGGGACGACGACCGACTCCGCCGTACGCGCGTACCAGAGCCTCAACCGCCTGAGCGCGGACGGCCTGGCAGGGCCCAAGACCTGGGAGGCCCTCGTCGGCTGATCGCCCCGCCCGCGCGCGCCGGCGGATCCCGCCCGTGGGCCCGTGGGCCCGTTGGGCCCACGGGCGGGGGAATCGGGGTGGCGGCTCCGCCGCGGACCGGCGCACGACGGTCACCGCGCCTCCACGCCCGGCGGCGGGCGGATGTACGGGGCACCGCCCCACCAAGGTGTACGGGGCACCGGCCCGCCTGGGTGCCCGTGCGCCACGCCCCCGCCGGGAGCCGTGCACGGCGCACCGTCCCACCCGAGCCACCCCGTGACCGCTCCCCCTCACCCCGTACGCCGCTGGCTCACGTCGCGTGCAGGGCCACCGTCGGGTGGAGGCGGGAGGCGCGGATCGCCGGATAGAGGCCCGCGACCACGCCGATCAGCAGGGTGGCGGCCAGACCACCCGCCAGGGACCAGGGCGGAACCACCGCGGTCCACTCCTGGACCCGCGCGAAGCCGTACGTCGCCGCCGCTCCCAGCAGCGCGCCCGTCACGCCGCCCAGCGCCGACAACAGCAGCGACTCCGCCAGGAACTGGAGCCGGATCGCGCTGCGGGTCGCGCCCAGCGAACGGCGCAGACCGATCTCCTGGCGGCGCTCCAGGACGGAGATGACCATGGTGTTCGCCACGCCCACACCGCCCACCAGGAGGGCCACCGCGCCCAGGCCGAGCATCAGGGTCGTCAGTCCTTCGTCGGTGGCGGCCTTGGCGGCCAGCGCGTCCGAGGGGCGCGAGACCTTGACACCCGCCTCGTCCCCGGGGCTGATGGTGCGGGCCAGGACCGCCCGCACGTCCTCCACCGAGGCGTCCGTGGAGCGCTCGAAAATGGTGGTGGGGTGGCCGTCGAAGCCGAAGTGGCGTTCGGCGGCGGGGAATCCGACCATCGCCACCCGGTCCAGGGTGGGCACGAGTTCGAGCGGCTTGAGGATGCCGACGACCACGACGCGGATGTCGTTCATCATGACCGTCTCGCCGGTGCGGGTGATGCCGAGGCGCTCCGCCGCCACCGCCCCGAGAACCGTCGTCGGGAGGCGCTCACCGGCCGGGTCCAGCCAGGCGCCCTTGTCCACCTCCCCGCCGAGCGTGGACAGCAGGTCGAGCCGGGCCGCCTGCGCGGTGACGCCGGCGGTGCGTTCCTCGGGGACGACGTCGCTGCGTCGGATCCGGGCGTCGACGTCGGCGGTGGCCGTGGCGTGCAGCACCGGGCCGACACGCTCGACCATCGCCACCGCGTTCTTGGGGAGCTTGACCGCCTGGCCCATGGCGTCCTTGCCCGCCTCGGCGGTGAGGAGGTTGGTGCCGAGGCGGTCGAGCCGGGCCATCAGGTCCGCACGGCTCGACTCGGACAGACCGACGACCGCGACCATCGTCGCGATGCCGATGGCGATGCCGAGCGCCGAGAGCACCACACGCGCACGGCGCGCGCGAAGGCCGAACGCGCCGACGCGCACGATGTCGCTGAGAGGGAGGCGGGACGGTCTGAGGTCGTTCTTCACCGACCGGCCTCTTCTTCCCTACGGCAGGCGGGTCCTGGGCCGGATCCCGCGCCGGAGCGGGCGGTGGGCTCCGCGCCGGAGCGGGCGGCCGGTCCCGCGACGGAGCGAGCGGCCGGTCCCGCGCCGGAACGCACGGCGGGTCCTGTGTCGGCGCGCGCGCCGCGCCGCGTGCCGGCACGCGAGTCCGCGACGATCTCGCCGTCCCTGAACCGGACCCGGCGCGGCAGCGCGTCCGCGATCTCGTTGTCGTGGGTGATCACGCAGATGGTGGTACCGGACGCGTTCAGCTCGTGCAGCAACTCCATGACGATCTCGCCGGACGCGGTGTCCAGCGCCCCGGTCGGCTCGTCCGCCAGCAGCAGCCGAGGGTTTCCCACCAGGGCGCGGGCGATGGCCACGCGCTGTTTCTCGCCGCCCGACAGCTCGTTCGGCGTGTGTGCGCCGCGGTGGTCCAGCCGCACCTCGGCCAGCGCCTCCCGGGCACGCGCACGCCGTTGGCCGAGCGGTACGCCCGCGTACAGCAGCCCGTCGGCGACGTTGTCCACCGCGTCGCGCCCCGCCGCCAGGTGGAAGTGCTGGAACACGAAGCCGATGTGGCGGGCGCGCAGCGCGGAGAGCCGGGAGTCGGAGAGTTCGGACACGTCGTATCCGGCGACCCGGACGGTGCCCGTGGTGGGCTTGTCGAGAGTGCCCATGATGTTGAGCATCGTGGACTTGCCGGAGCCGGACGGGCCGACCACGGCGACCATTTCTCCTTCTTCGACGGTGAGGTTCACTCCACGCAGCGCGTGGACACCACCGGGGTACGACTTGCCGGCATCGCGCAGTTCGATCACCGGGTTCCATGTCATGACTTCGCCACTCCGACCTTCAGTCCCGCGCGCACGTCCGGTCCGCCGACCTCGATCAGCCCGTCGGCGGTCATGCCCGTCTCCACCCGCACCATGGTCGAAGTGGTGCCCCGGACGACCTGGAGGCCGTAGCCGCCGTTCTCGCCCCGCAGCGCGACGACCGCCTCGACGGGGACCGCGAGGACCCCCTTGCGCGCCTCGCTGACGAACTTCACGCTCGCCGACACCGCGGTGTCCTCGCCGGACGCGGCTTTCACCCCGCCGTCCAGGACGACCTCGACGGTGATGCCCTCCTGCGCGCCGGCACCGCCCCCGGCCGCGGAGTCCTCCGGGCGTACCGTCCCTGCGACGTCGCCAGACACGGTCTTCCCGCTCGGCAGGGTGACCTCGACCCTGGTCCCGCGTGCGGTGAGCGCGCCGTCGGTCTGGTCGAGTTGCGCCCGTACGACGGGCTTGGTGGAGGCGATCGTCAGGACCGGCGTGTCCGGGCCCACCTGGTCGGCGAGCGCCGCGTCGGCGGAGACCACCTTGACCGGGCCGGGCTGGAAGACGACGTCGCCCTGGCCGACCCTGCCGGTGGTGTCACGGTTCAGCGACTTCTGCCACCGTTTGACGGCGGCCTCGGTGTCCGTGTCGTACCGCGTGTCGACGTACAGGTTCGCCCCGTACCCCAAGTCGCGTAGAGCGCGCTCCAGTTGGAGTACGTCGGTGCCGCGGTCGCCGACCTTCATCTCGCGGAACATCGGGACCGGTCCGTAGAGAAGGGTGACGGGCTTGTCGTTCAGTTCGTACAGGGCCTGTCCCATGGTCAGTGTCTTCCCTTCGGAAGCGGCCACCGTGACGGTGCCCTCGACGGCGGACTTGACCGCGCGGCGCTGGGCGAAGTCGAGCTTGCCGTCGACCGTCTTGGACTGCACGAGGTCGGTGCGTACGACGGTCGCGGTGGCGGGCGGCAGGTCGTCGCCCTTGCCCGAGGTGCCCGTGTCGCCCCCGCGGTCGGGGAGCAGGAAGGCCCCGGCGACCGCGGTGACGGCCACGGCTCCGAGCACGATCGAAAGGGTGCCGCGCTTCACTGCATGCCGTCCAGACCGTCGAGCAGCTTCGATTCGCATGCCTCGCGGGCCTTCTTGTACGTCGGCGAGTCCAGGTCGATGGACGGGGACGCGGGGTTCGGGTCGCCGCCCGGCTGGGCGTTGCCACCGCTCATGGTCGGGTTGGTGAACCTGGAGACGCCGTTGTCGCGCATGCATTTGGCGTGCGCGAGCATGGACTCGTAGTCCTTCTGCTGGTCCCGCTCGGGCTCGGCGTTCATGGCGGCCTGCAACTCGTCGACGCAGGCGTCGTTCTTGCCGGCCTTGATGCCGTCATTGCGGCCGGGCTGGGCACCGATCACAGTGATTTTGTCCCAGTCGAGGTACCCGCTGAGCTTGGGGTCGGGGAAGTCCTTGTAGCCGCCCTTGGCGCGCATGCACTGGACGAATTTCATCTGGGCGTCGTAGAACTCGCTCTTGCCCGCGGCGGGACCGCCCGATTTCTTCTCGTCCTTCGCGCCGCTCCCGGTCGGCGCCTCGGGCACGTCGGCGATCGTGTCGTGCGTCTTCGTCCCGCCGGCGCCGTCGTCCCCGCCGCCGCAGGCGACGGTGAGGGCGAGCACGGGCACGGCCACGAAAGCGGCCGTCCGCCACCGGGCTGCGGTGGCGCGGGGGTTCGTCCTGAGGAAGTTCATGCGCCCCACGTTCGCCGCCGATGTCGATGATCCGTCCATGGCCACATGATGGGAACGTAACAATGCCCCCCGACCTGCGGATCGGCCGCCGTTCGGGCTGGGCGCGAGAGGTTCGGGCGTGGTCATAATCGGCCCTATGCCTCATGTGCTGCTGATCGAGGACGACGTGTCCGTACGGGACGGGATGGAGCTCGTGCTGCGCCGGCACGGGTACGGGGTGGACACCGCCGCCACCGGCGAGGAGGCTCTCGCCCTGCTGGCCGGGGAACAGGGGGCGCGGGTCGAACTGGCCGTCGTGGACCTCATGCTGCCCGGCATGGACGGCTTCGAGGTGTGCCGCCGCATCCGCGCCCGTTCGGCGACCCTGCCGGTCATCATGCTGACCGCGCGCGGCGACGACCACGACATCGTGACGGGGCTGGAGGCGGGCGCCGACGACTATGTCGTCAAGCCCGTCACCGCGCCCGTCCTCCAGGCCCGTATCCGGGCCGCGCTGCGGCGTGCGGAACCGTCGGCGCGGCGGGGGGCGGACGGCGATCTCGCCGGGCTGGTGATCGACCGTGCCGGGCTGACCGTCACCAAGAGCGGCACCCCCGTCCCGCTGCCGCCCACCGAAATGCGGCTGCTGCTGGAGCTGTCGGCCTCCCCGGGCCGGGTGCTCAGCCGCGAGCAGCTCCTGGAATCCGTCTGGGACCACGGGTTCCTGGGCGATTCCCGGCTGGTGGACGCGGCGGTCGGCCGGTTGCGGGCCAAGATCGAGGACGTACCGTCCAAGCCCCGGTACATACAGACGGTGCGCGGCTTCGGCTACCGGTTCGGGCCGCTGTGAACCGTGGAAGCCGCAAGCGCGGGAGCGGGAAGGAACGGGGCACAAGCCCGGGCGGGGACAGGGGAGAGCGGCGGAACGGGGCGGGCGGCGGTGGTCGCGGGCGGCGCGTCGCCTCGGCGGCGCGCCCGTGGCGGCTCCTGGTCGGGCTGCGTGCCCGGCTCGTCGTCGTCTTCGTCCTCGTCGCCCTCGTCAGCGCGGTGACCGCGACCGCGCTCGCCTACCGGGAAGCCCGCACCGCCGTGCTCCGGCGCACCCAGGACACCGCCGTGGAGGACCTGCGGGACCGGGCCGGCGCGGTCGCCGCCGACTTCGACCTGCCGCCCGACCAGGAGTCGCTGTCCCGGTTCGCGGCGAAGGTCTCCGACGGTCTCGGCGCCCGCGTCGTGGTCGCCCGGTACCAGGACCTCGTCGCGGTCTCCGACTCGCTCGCCGACACGAGGGAGCGGATCACGGTCGACCTGCGGGCCGCCGTGACGACCGGGGGCGGCGCCTGGTTCCAGCGGGTGACGTGGCGGGGCGAGCCCTATCTGGTGGTCGGCATGCCCGTGACGTACGCCGACGGGGACCGCGGCACCTCGGGCCTGGAGGTCTACGCGATCACGGATCTGCGTGCCGAACGCGACGACACCGCCGCCCTGTTGGACTCCGTGCGGGCGGGCACCGTGCCGGTGGTGCTGCTGGCCGCGGTCCTGGCGCTGCTGGCCGCGGGGACGGTCCTTCGCCCGGTACGGAAGCTGGGGCGGGCCACCCGGGAGCTCGCGGGCGGAGACCTCGGCAGCCGGGTCGCCGTCACGGGGCACGACGAACTCGCCGACCTGGCAAGGACGTTCAACGAGACCGCCGACGCGCTCCAGACCTCCGACGCGGAACTGCGCGAGCAGGAGGCGAAGGCACGCCGCTTCGTGGCGGACGTGTCGCACGAACTGCGCACGCCCCTCGCGGCGATGACGATGGTGGCGACCGTCCTGGAGGAGGACGCCGACCAACTGCCGCCGGACGCCGCGCGGGCGGCCCGCACCGTGGGCGCGGAGACGGCACGGCTGTCCCGGCTGGTCGAGGACCTGATGGAGATCTCCCGCTTCGACGCCGGGGCGGCACGGCTGAACGCGTCCGAGACGGATCTGGCCGACACCGTGCGGGCGTCGCTGGCACTGCGCGGCTGGGCGGACCGGGTGGAGACGCGCCTTCCCGAAGGGCTGCGGGCGGTGGTCGACCGGCGCCGCGTCGACGTGATCGTCGCGAACCTGGTGGGCAACGCGCTGCGGCACGGGGCCCCGCCGGTCACCGTGACCCTCGGGACGGCCCGCGCGGCGGACGGGGACGGCGGGGAGTGGGTGACGCTGGAGGTCGCCGACCACGGCCCCGGGCTGCCGCCGGAAGCCCGGGAGCGGGTCTTCGACCGGTTCTACAAGGCGGACGCGGCCCGTACGCGCGGCGTGGCCGCCGACGGGCAGGGCAGCGGCCTCGGTACGGCGATCGCGCTCGAGAACGCACGGCTGCACGGCGGCACGATCGACGTGGCCGCCGTTACCGATGTGGCCGCGGGCGCCCATCCGGCCAGGGCGGCCGACGTGTCCGACGTGCCCGATACGACTGATGCGGCCGATGTGGCGGATGCGGCCGGCATCGTTCACATGGCTGATGCGGCCGACGGACCGCGCCGCGGCGCGGTGTTCACACTGCGGCTGCCTCTGCGACGTGGGGAAGGGGAAGCGGAATGAGGGGCCGGTTCACGGGTCTGGCCGTCGCGCTGGGAATCGTCCTCACCGGCTGCGGCGTCCAGCCGACCGGAGTGGTGGGCGCGGGCGAGCCCGCGTCCGGGCTGACGCACGGGGCACGGCTGTACTTCGCGACCGCCGGCGGACTGCGCGCGGTGCCCGTGGGCGACAGGGAGATCAAGAACCTCGCCGCGGTGGTGAAACTGCTTCTCGTGGGGCCGCCGCCCAACGGCCGGGCGGACGGTCTCACCTCGTTCGTCGAGCTGCCCGGCTTCACGGCGACCGGAAAGGGGACCCACGTGACGCTGCACCTCTTCGGGGCCTACGCGGGGACGGGACGCGACCAGGGCACGGGGCAACTGGTGTGCACGCTGGCGCGCGCCCAGTCCGTACTCGCTCCGGAGGTCAGGACCGATGACGTGGAGGTCACCCTGCTGCCGTCCGAGGGCGCCGCGCTGGGCCCGTACCGGTGCGCGGAGTTCCTCAACAGGTGAGGGTGCTCGGCCGTCCGTGAACCGCAAGAAGCACTGTCGTCCTCTCGTCGCCAGAACCCCTCCGCCCGGGCCGCCCCGTCACGGCGAGACTCGGGCATCCTCATCGAGGTGTGCGTGGTCGGTCGGTGTGACCGGGCGCTTCTACCGGCGAGCACCGCGGTGACGCCATGTCAGTGGTGATCGATACGGTCGGCGCACTCGCTCGCCCGAGGAGCGCGGGACTTGGGATCCCCGGCCGAACCCGGAAGAAGTCCGGTGGCACACCCACGGTGAAGTCCGGGAGTGTCCGGGGGACTCCGCCCCGCTGTACGGTCGGGCGGGTACCGCAGCCATCGACACGGGAGCCGCAATGGGACCGGATCACGTTCCTGATTGGTTCTGGGAGGTCCTGGAAGCGACACGACCGCGTCTGTCCGCCCTGGAATCGTGGTTGGAGTCCCAGCCGCGGAAAGTCCTTGAAGCCTTCGCGCTCGCGTACGAGTCCGCGGCGGATTCGCTGGCCGACTTCTCGGAAGGCGTGAGCGTGGACGGGGACGTCTGGTCCGAAGACAGCACCGAGGATCTGTGCATGTGGGTGGTCGGGCAGGGCTGCGGGCTATGGAGCTCGGTGATCGCGGGGGAAGTGCGGTGGGAAGAGGCCGCGCAGATGTATCTGGGCCATGCGCCACTGCTTCCGGACCGCGTAATGCCGTGGGACGAGGACGTCTCGGACCCGGAGCACAGGGGCTACCAGTCTCCCGGGACCATCGTCCACGGCGTCTACCTGACGCGTTTTGCCGAAGAACTCCATGTACGGCTCGGGGGTACCTGAGGAGGTTGCCCGGCCGGGCGGGTGACGCGGTGGGAACTCCTGGCAGATGCAGCGGTTGTCCGGGGGCCGGCTGCGGTACCAGGAGTCCTCGTGTCGTTCCACCCTGCTCGGACTGATGGGCCAACTCCGTCCCGGGGCCGGTGTGTTGTTGTGCGGTCCGTCGGCGCCTCGGCGGCCTTCACGGCGCGCGGCTCGGCGCACCGGACGAGCAGGCCGACGCCGACCGGCGTGAACGCGTCGCGGCCGCCCGTCAGCAGGTCACGGCCGTCGCGACGCACTCGGCGGTCCGAGCGCGTCGCGACCCGGTCGTTCGCGATGCGCTCCCTCGCGATGCACTCGGTCTCGGCGCGCACCGGGCTCACTCCGCCCCGAAAAATACCCCCGGGGGTATCGTGCTATCGTCGTCACATACCCCGGGGGGTAAATGCAATCACTGGAAGGGAGTGCCCATGTTCTTCGTCGACACGATCGAGGTGGCAGGGCTCGGCAACCGCAGCTACCTGGCGGGCGGCGAGCGGACGGCCGTGGTGGTCGACCCGCCCCGTGACATCGACCAGGTGATCGCGGCGGCCGCGCGGCGCGGGGTGCGGATATCCCACGTCGTCGAGACGCACCTCCACAACGACTACGTCACCGGCGGTCTGGAGCTGGCCCGGCTCACCGGCGCGGCCTACCTCGTCCCCGCCGGGGCCCGCGTCTCCTACGACCGCGTGCCCGTGCACGACGGCGACCACAGCGAGATCGACGCCGAGGCCGGCCTGGCGCTGCGCGCGCTGGCGACGCCCGGCCACACCCCGCACCACACCTCGTACGTGCTCGAAGAGAACGGCAAGGCCGTCATGGTGTTCACCGGCGGTTCGCTGCTGATCGGCACCGTGGGCAGGCCCGACCTGGTCGAGCCGCGGCTGACGGAGCGCCTCGCCCGGGCGCAGCACGCCTCCGCGCACCGCCTGGCGGACGAGCTGCCGGACGACGCGGCGGTACTGCCGACCCACGGCTTCGGCAGCTTCTGTTCGTCACGGCAGGCGGCGGGCGAGTCCACCACGATCGGCGAGGAGAAGGCGTCGAACGAGGCGCTCACCCGTGACGTGGAGACCTTCGTCGCCGATCTGCTGGCCGGCCTGGACGACATCCCCGCGTACTACGCCCACATGGGACCGGCCAACGCCGCGGGCCCCGCCCCGGTCGATCTGACCCCGCCCGCCCCGGCGGACGCCGACGAGATCGCCGCCCGGCTCGCCGCCGGTGAGTGGGTGGTGGACCTGCGCAACCGGGTCGCGTTCGCCGAAGGCCATGTCGCCGGTTCGTTCAACTTCGAGGCCGAGGGGCAGCTCGCCACCTACCTGGCCTGGCTGATCCCGTGGGGCAAGCCGGTGACCCTGCTCGCCGAATCCGCGGAGCAGCTGGCCACCGCCCAGCGCGAACTGGCGCGGGTCGGCATCGACCGCCCGGCCTCCGCGGCCACCGGACAACCGTCGGGATGGGTGCGGCAGGGCGAGGCCCCGGCCTCCTTCCCGCGAGCCACGTTCGCCGATCTCGCGGAGCACCCCGGGGACGGCATCGTCGTACTGGACGTCCGCCGGGAGTCCGAACGGGCGGCGGGCCATGTGGCGGGCTCGGTCCACATTCCCGTCCACCTCCTGCACCGCCGCCTCCACGAGATCCCCGCGGGACAGGTGTGGGTCCACTGCGCCGGAGGCATGCGCGCCGCCATCGCCGCCTCCCTGCTCGACGCCGCGGGCCGGGACGTCGTCGCCGTCGACGACCCCTTCGACGCGGCCGAGCAGGCCGGGCTCACGATCCGCACGCACTGACGACGGCCGTCGCGGATCAGCGCGCCCAAGCGATCAACGCACCCCAGAGAACGAACAGGAGCGAGAACCACGATGAGCCTCTTCGGACGCGACCGGAGCGGCCCGGAACGGGTGACCGCGCAGGAGGCCGCCGCACGCACCGGGCACGCGCGAGCGGCCGGAAGCACCGCGGCCTCCGCGGCCTGCGGAACCTGCGTACTGCTCGACGTACGCGAACCCCACGAGTGGCAGGCCGGTCACGCCCCCGACGCCGTGCACCTGCCCCTCGCGATGCTGACCGCCGATGCCGCACTGCCCACAGAGGCGCGGGCGCGACCGGTCGTCGTGATCTGCCGGTCGGGAAATCGCTCCCGGCAAGCCGTCGAACTGCTCCGGGCCCGCGGCATCGAGGCCGTCGACGTCATCGGCGGCATGCGGGAGTGGGCCGAGGCGGGCTTCCCGGTCGTATCAAGCCTCCCGGTCGAGGACGGACCGCCGGGCGGGGACTCGCAGGACATAGGCAGCCCGCCGGGCGGGGACCCGCGGGGCGGGAACGGGACCTCCCTGTGAGCGCGGTGATACTCGCCCTGGTCTCCGGGGCCGTCATCGGCCTGGCGCTCGGAGCGCTCGGGGGCGGCGGCAGCGTCCTGGCCGTCCCCGCCCTGATCTACCTGCTCGGCTTCACCCCCGTCGCGGCGACCACGGCCAGCCTGGTCATCGTCGCCGTCACCTCCGCCACCGCCCTGTCCGCCCACGCCCGCGACGGAAACGTCCGCTGGCGTACCGGGCTGCTCTTCGCGGCGGCCGGGATCGGCCCGGCCGTGCTGGGCGGCGCACTCGCCGGACGCCTGCCGGAGGCCGTACTGACCGCGGCGTTCGCCGTGATCGCGGCCGCCGCCGCGGTACGCATGCTCAGACCGCGCCCGTCCCCGGAAGGCGCCACCGGCGCACGACCGGGCCGGGCGGCGGCCGCAGGCGCCGGACTCGGCGCGGTCACCGGTGTGCTCGGCGTGGGCGGCGGCTTCCTCGCCGTCCCCGCGCTGGTGAACGTCCTCGGCATGCGGATGCGGGCGGCCGTGGGCACCAGCCTGCTCGTCATCACCGTCAACTCCCTGGCCGCCCTGGCGATGCGCGCCGGTACGGCCGACGGCCTGGACTGGGCCGTCATAGCACCGTTCACCGGCGCGGCGATCCTGGGCGCCTGGGACGGCAGACGCCTGTCGGCGAAGCTGTCCGGGCACGCCCTTCAACGGGTGTTCGCCCTGGTCCTGCTGGCGGTGGCCGGCTTCATGCTGGTGGACGCGATGGTGCGATGACCGCCTGCCCGGGAGTCCGGCCGTCCGAGCGGGATTCCCTCCGACGATGACGGAATCGACTGCCTCCGTCCCCGCAGAACACTGAAAAATATACCCCCAGGGGTACCGCGCGCCCCGGTCCGGGGCGGCGACGACCATCAAGGAACACATCTGCCATGAACAGCCCCATCGCTCTCGACGCCGACCAGGCCCACGCCCGGCTGCACGAGCTCACCGTCATCGACGTCCGCACCCCCGGCGAGTACGCCTCCGGCCACCTGCCCGACTCGCTCAACATCCCCCTGGACCAGATCCGGCGCGCGCTGCCCGAGATCCGGCGCGCGACGGAGCGCGGCGACGTCCTCGTGGTGTGCGCTTCCGGCGCCCGTTCGGAAGGCGCCTGCGAGCTCCTGGCCGAGCAGGGCATCCCGGCGGCCACCCTCTCCGGCGGCACCGGCGCGTGGGCCGCCGCGGGGCACGACCTGCAACGGCCCGTCGCCTGTGACACCCGCGCCAAGTGGAGCATGGAGCGCCAAGTGCGCTTCACGGCGGGGACGGTGGTGCTTCTGGGCCTGCTCCTCGGCCTGCTGGTGCACCCGGCCTTCCAGCTTCTCTCGGCGGGCATCGCGGGCGGCCTCGTCTTCTCCGCGCTCACCAACACCTGTGGCATGGCCGTCCTGTTGGCCAAGTTGCCGCACAACCGTCCCCGTGCGGCCGATCTCGCCGCGACACTCACCGCACTGCGCCACCGCTGACCGACGGCACGGGGCGGTCGGCGCTCGACGACCCGATCCGCAGGCCCGCCCGCCCCGCCCGCACCTCGGGTACCGGAGACGAGCGATCGGCCGGGCACCCGTTCGGCGATCCCGTCGGCCCGACGCGTCACAGCACACTGGGCGCGTCACAACACACTGGGCACGCAACGGCCGCGTCATCAACCGGACACGTCCCCCGCGGATTCGACCCGGACGGCGGCCACCAGATCATCTCCCGCCACCTGCGGACCCTGCACGACGTCGGGCTCGGCTACGTCAAGCTCGGGCAACCGGCCACCACCCTCTCCGGCGGCGAGGCACAACGCGTGAAGCTCGCCGCGGAACTCCAGCGCCGCACGCGCGGACGCACCCTCAACGTCCTGGACGAACCCATCACCGGCCTCCACACGGCCGATGTCGAACCGCTGCTGACGGCACTTCAGCGTCTGGTCGACGGCGGCAACACGGTTGTCGTCATCGAACACAACCTCGACGTCATCAAGACGGCCGACTGGATCATCGACATGGGACCCGAGGGCGGCCACCGCGGAGGCCAGGTGATCGCCGAAGGCACCCCGGAACAGATCGCGCTCCAGCCCGGGTCCCACACCGGACGCTTCCTCGGCGGCCTGCTGGGCGCCGTCGGGTGACGATGACGCGACGGGGCCGCCGTCCCCGTCACCTCAACGGGTGCGGGCCTCGGCGGCGGCCTTCAGTTCGCGCAGCCACGCTTCGAGCCCCTGGCGCAGGATCTCGGTCGCGGCGGGGACGTTCGCATCGACCTGGGGACCGGTGTGGGTCTCCTCGGTGCTCACGCGGACGCCGCCCCCGACCTCGGTGACGTTCCATACGTGGATGCCGTCGATGCGCAGTCCCTCACCGACCGCGGGGCCGGTCCAGCGGATGCAGGAGCCGCGCCCGATCTGCTCGACGGTCGAGGTGATCTCCAGCTCGGTCGCCGGAGTGGCGGGGTTGGGCGGCACCGGGGTCGTCCACCGGAACGCCGAGCCCTGCCGGAACGGGCCGTGGTCGAGGCGTTCCACGGTCTCGACGGAGTCCTGCCAGGACGGCCAGCGCTCCACGTCCGTCTGCAGCTTCCAGATGGTGCGCAACGGCGCGTGAATCAGGGTCTCGGTCCGGTGGCGGACCCGCGCGTCGGGGTCGACGCCCTGCCCTCGGCAGGTGAGGGAGTCGCCGGAGTGGTGGGGGGTCGCCCCGGCCGGCGCGGCCGTGGCGCCGAGAAGACCGAAAGCCAGTGGGACGGTGAGCAGGGTGGCGCGGATGCCGGTGCCGCGGACGGTGGACATGGTGTTCCCCTTGCCGGTTTGTTCGGCGGGCGTCGCCTGCCGTGCGACGGCACTTCGACAACAGCCCTTGGATGCCTGCGCGTTCGCTGGAAGTTATAACCGGGCGCGAAACAAAAGGGCAAGAGTTTACGTGATAGATTCTAACGAAAACTTGAGGACATAGCGAACGGGCCTTCCCCGGGCGCTCACGGCGGACCGACCGGCTCGTGGCCGGTCGGGGAACGGGCTCAGCGGCGCCGGACCAGGGCGCGGCCGAGCGGCGTCAGCGCGTGCAGCACCATGCAGCCGCGCCGCGTACTGGCGAGGAGCCCCGCCCTGCGCAGCACGGAGGCGTGCTTGCTCGCGGTGCCGATGGACACACCCGTGCCGAGGGCGAGTTCACCCGCTGAGCAGGGCGGGTTCGGTGCCCGGAGGGCCGTGGCGCGCGTCCGCCCCAGCAGTTCGGCCAGGCACTCGGGATCCCCGGGCGACCGGGGAGGTGGCCGACAGGGTGCACCAGCACGAGGGAAGGTCCGGGTCGATGAGTGTCACCGGGGCCTTCGCGCAGAAGAACGACCCCAGCGAGCCGGCACGTACGCCGACTGCGACTGCACCCCGTACAACTCCATCCGTTTCGTCAAGTGACGGCAGCGCCGGTTCCGGGCGCAGGCGTGCGGTCGGCGCGCCCGGAACCGGCGTGCGGGGCGGGTCAGCGGTAGGCGGCCTGGCCGGTGAGGGCCTGACCGATGACCAGGGTGTGGATCTCGCTGGTGCCCTCGTAGGTGAGCACCGACTCCAGGTTGTTGGCGTGGCGCAGCGGCGAGTACTCCAGGGAGATGCCGTTGGCGCCGAGGACGGTCCGGCATTCGCGGGCGATGGCGAGGGCCTCGCGCACGTTGTTGAGCTTGCCCACGCTGATCTGCTCGGGGCGGATGCGGCCCTGGTCCTTCAGGCGGCCCAGGTGCAGGGCGAGGAGGGCGGCGTTGCCCAGGGAGACGCTCATGTCGGCGAGCTTCTTCTGGGTGAGCTGGAAGCCGCTGATGGGCCGGTCGAACTGCACGCGCGCGTCGGCGTAGTCGAGGGCCGTCCGGAGGCTGTCGCGGGCGGCGCCGACGGCACCGAAGAGGATGCCGAACCGGGCCTCGTTGAGGCAGGACAGCGGTCCGCGCAGGCCCTGGGCGAGGGGGAGACGGGCGGAGTCGGGCAGCCGGACGCTGTCGAAGTACAGCTCGGAGGTGATGGAGGCGCGCAGGGACATCTTCTGCTTGATGTCCTGGGTGGTGAAGCCCGGGGTGCCGCGGGGGACGAGGAAGCCCCGGACGCCGTCCTCGGTCTGCGCCCAGACGGTGGCGACGTCGGCGATGCCGCCGTTGGTGATCCACATCTTGGAGCCGTCGAGGATCCAGTCGCCGCCGTCCCGGACGGCCTTGGTCCGCATGGCGGCGGGGTTGCTGCCGAAGTCGGGTTCGGTCAGCCCGAAGCAGCCGATCGCCTCACCGGCGGCGAGCCGGGGCAGCCATTCCCGCTTCTGGTCCTCCGAACCCCACTTCCAGATGGAGTACATGGACAGCGAGCCCTGCACCGAGACGAAGCTGCGGAAGCCGGAGTCGGCGGCTTCGAGCTCCAGGCAGGCCAGGCCGTAACCGACGGCGTTGGTGCCCGCGCAGCCGTAGCCGTCGAGGTGCATGCCCAGCACGCCGAGCTTGCCGAGTTCGGGGGCGAGTTCGCGGGCGAAGTGCGCGTTCTCGAACCATTCGGCGATGTGCGGGCGGACCCGGTCGGCGAGGAATCTGGCGACGGTGGACTGGATCTCGCGTTCCTCCTCGCTGAGGGCGGAGGAGAAGTCGAGCAGGTCGAGGGGGTCCTTCATCGGCTTGGTGGCGCTCATCGTGTGCTCCTTGGGTGGGTGGGGTCGGGGGTGTCCAGCCAGTCGGTGATCTCGTCGGTGTGCTCGCCCAGCCGGGGCGGACGGCGGTCGTGGCGGGGCGGGGTGCGGGACAGGGAGATCGGGTTGGCGACGAGGTCCATGGGGGCGCCGTCGTCGCCGGTGACCGTGGCCCGGGGCGAGAGCCCGAGGCGTTCGGCGAGGTCGAAGGCCTGGGCGAGGTCGTTGACGGGGCCGCAGGGCACGCCCAGGGGCGTGAGGTGTTCGAACCATTCGGCCGCGGTGCGGGTGGCGAGCAACTCGCCGAGTTCCCGGGTCAGTCGGTCGATGTGGGCGACGCGGTCGGGGTTGGTGGCGAAGCGGGGGTCGTCGGCGAGGTGCGGGGCGCCGAGACCCTGGCACAGGGCCGCGAACTGGCGGTCGTTGCCGACGGCGACGACGAGCGGCCCGTCCTTGGTCGGGTAGACCTCGTAGGGCGCGATGGACGGGTGCCGGTTGCCCAGGATGCCGGGCACCTGCCCCGCGAGGGTGTATCCGGCGGACTGATTGACCAGGCTCGACAGCAGGGTGGAGAGCAGGTCGACCTCGACGTGCTGCCCCTGGCCGGTCGCGTCGCGGTGGCGCAGCGCGGCGAGCACGCCGGTCGTGGCGTGCAGCCCGGTGAGCACGTCGACGAGTGCGACGCCGGTCTTCACCGGCTGCCCGGGGCCGGGACCGGTGACGCTCATCAGTCCGCCGACGGCCTGGATCAGCAGGTCGTATCCGGGCAGGGCGGCGCCGGGCCCGGCGCCGAAGCCGGTGATCGAGCAGTAGACAATGCCGGGGTTGGATGACCGGACCCGGTCGTAGCCGAGCCCGTGCTTCTCCATCGTTCCGGGCCGGAAGTTCTCGAAGAGCACGTCGGCGCGGCGCGCGAGTTCGGCGGCGCGGCGCCGGTCGGCCGCGTCGCGCAGGTCGAGCGCGACCGAGCGCTTGTTGCGGTTGACGGACAGGAAGTAGGTGGCCTGGCCGTGGGCGTGCGGCGGGCCCCACGCCCGGGTGTCGTCGCCGGCGGCGGGGTGCTCGACCTTGACGACGTCGGCGCCGAGGTCGGCGAGGAGCATGGTGGCGTAAGGGGCGGCGAGGACGCGGCCGAAGTCGGCCACGAGGACGCCGCTCAGCGGCAGCGCGGAGGGAGTGGTCACGGTGTCGGCCCTCCGGAGCTTCGCAGGTACACGGTCGTGGTGCGGGTGAAGAACTCGCGTGCCGCGCGGCCCTGTTCCTTGGGTCCGTACGCGCTCTGCTTCGCGCCGCCGAACGGGACGTGCGGATCGGCGCCGGCCGTCTCGGAATTGATGTGCAGGATGCCGACGTCGATCCGCTGCACGGCGGCGGTCACGGCGCGCAGGTCGTCGGTGAAGACGGCGGCCGACAGGCCGAAGTCGCTGTCGTCGGCCAGGGCGAGCGCTTCGGCGGTGTCGCGGGCGCGGCGCACGGCGAGGACGGGGCCGAACAGTTCCTCGCGCCACAGCGGGTCGTCCCCGGCCAGTTCGACGACGGTGGGCGGGAGGAACGCTCCGGTCGTGCGGTCGTCGTCGTACGGGCGGCCGCCGGTGAGGACGTCGACGCCGGGGCGTGCGGCGGCCTCGCTCACGGCCCGCTGGATCCCGTCCCTGGCCCGCAGGGAGATCACCGGGCCCATCCCGGTGTCCGGGTCGAGGGGGTCGCCGACCCGCAGGGCGGCGGCCCGCTCGGTGAGCCGGGCGAGAAAGGCGTCGGCGACGGGCTCCGCGACGACGAGCCGGGAGGTGGCGGTGCACTTCTGGCCCGTGGAACGGAAGGCCCCGGCGAACACCTCGGTCGCGGCCAGGTCGAGGTCGGCGTCGGCGAGGACGACCGCCGCGTTCTTGCCGCCCATCTCGGTCTGCACGGGCCGGGCCAGCCGGCCGCAGGCGGCGATCAGGTCCCGGCCGACCGATGTCGATCCGGTGAACGTCACCACGTCCACCCCGGGGTGCTCGACGAGTCGGCCCCCCAGGTCTCCGTCGCCGATGAGCAGCGACAGCACGCCCTCCGGCAGCCCGGCCTCGACCAGGGCCTCGGCCAGCCGCACCGCGAGCAGCGGAACGGTGCTCGCGGGCTTCCACACGACGGTGTTGCCGTAGCCGAGAGCGGGGGCGATCTTCCAGGCCGGGATCGCGATGGGGAAGTTGAACGGGGTGACGGCCGCGACCACGCCGACCGGGCGGTGGATCACCTGGATCTGCTCGCCGGGCCGGGGCGAGGCAAACACCTCGCCCACGGGACGCGAGGCCTCGCTCGCGCAGTAGCGGAGGATCTCGGCGGCGCGACGCACCTCGCCGATCCCCTCGGCCCGGGTCTTGCCCTCCTCCCAGGACAGTTCCTCGCCCCACTGCTCGGCGTGCGCGTCGATGACGTCGGCGGCCCGGTCGAGGATCCGGCCGCGTACGTGATGGGGGGTGGCCGCCCAGCGGGGGAAGGCGTCGCGGGCGGCGGCGACCGCCTCGTCGAGGTCGTGCTCGCGGGCGAGCCGCCCGGTCGCCACCGTCTCATGGGGGCGTGTCGGGCTGGTGTCGACGAATTCGTCGCCGTCGCCGGGCCGCCATCGCCCCGCGACCAGGTGACGCAGGGTCCGGGCCGGCCCCGGGACTCCGCCCGCCGCCACGCTGCTGCCTGCACTGTGCCGCATCGGCCTTCCTCTCGTGACTCCGTACGCGTCCATGACTCCCGTGCGCACCCGTGGGCCGGCACGCGTCCGCGGTCGGCCCACGGGCTCGTGTCCCTGGGGCCGCGCGCGCCGTCCGTCGGGGCCCCGGGCGGTGAGGACGATTCTGGGGACCGCGTGGGCGCCACCGCACTGGACGGGATGTCCCGAACCCGAGGGCTCCGGCACGCCGCTTCGTCCATGGCCGCGGTCGCCGGGGCGGTGTTTGGCTCGGTGCCCCCATCCCCGCAGTTCCTCGGAGGACCTTCCATGCCCCGTGCTTCCCGACCGGTCGGCGGTCCCGGTCTCACGCAGGTACGACGGATCACCGGCGAGATCCCCGGCCCGCGCTCGCGCGAGCTGCTGGCCCGTCAGCGCGCCCTGGTGCCGGCCGGGGTCGGCTCGACGCTGCCCGTCTTCGTGGAGGCCGCCGGAGGCGGAGTGATCGTCGACGCGGACGGCAACTCCTTCATCGACTTCGGCAGCGGCATCGCCGTCACGACGGTGGGCAACTCCGCCCCGGCCGTGGCGGAGCGCGCCGCCGCCCAGCTGCGCCGCTTCACCCACACCTGTTTCCTCGTCAACCCGTACGAGTCGTACCTCGACGTGTGCGCGAAGCTCAACGAGTACGCGCCCGTGCCCGGTGAGAAGCGCACCCTTCTGGTGAACTCCGGTGCCGAGGCCGTGGAGAACGCCGTCAAGATCGCGCGAGCGGCCACCGGACGGCCCGGCGTCGTCGTCTTCGACCACGCATTCCACGGGCGCACGCTGCTCACCATGAGCCTCACGGCCAAGAACAAGCCCTACAAGCAGGGTTTCGGTCCCTTCGCGCCCGAGGTCCACCGCGCCCCGATGGCGTACCCGTACCGCTGGCCCTCCGGCCCGGCCGACTGTGCCGCGGAGGCCGCGGACGCCCTGGAGGACCTGCTGGACCGGCAGGTGGGAGCGGACAACGCGGCCGCGGTCCTCGTCGAGCCGATCCAGGGCGAGGGCGGGTTCATCGTGCCGGCGCCCGGGTTCCTCCCCCGGGTCGCCGAGATCTGCCGGGCCCGCGGCATCCTGCTGATCGCCGACGAGGTCCAGAGCGGCATCGCCCGTACCGGGCGCATGTTCGCCTGCGAGCACGAGGGCGTCCGGCCCGATCTGATCACCACCGCGAAGGGCCTCGCGGGTGGTCTGCCGCTGGGCGCGGTGACCGGCCGGGCGGAGCTGATGGACGCGGTGCCGGCCGGTGGACTGGGCGGCACCTTCAGCGGCAATCCGGTGGCCTGCGAGGCCGCGCTCGGGGTCTTCGCCGAAATCGAGGCCCATGACCTGCTGGAACGGGCGCTCGCGATCGGTGACACCATGCTCGGGCGGCTCGACGCGCTGCGTGACGCGCATCCGGTGATCGGGGATGTGCGCGGCCGGGGTGCGATGGCCGCGATCGAGCTGGTGGAACCGTTCGGCGAGCGGCTCCCGGCGCCCGATCTCGCCGCCCGGATCGCCCGGCGCTGCCATGCGGAGGGGCTGATGGTGCTGACCGCGGGCAGCTACGGCAACGTGCTGAGGTTCCTGCCGCCGCTGTCGATCCCCGACGACCTGCTGGTGGAAGGGCTGTCCCTGCTCGGCGAGGCCGTCGCCGCGGAGGCCGCGTCCGTCGTGTGACCGGCGTCCCGCCGCGGTCTCCGCGCCGGGCGGGCCGGCCCCGCCCGGCGCCGTCGTCCGCCTCCCCGCCCGGCGCCGTCGTCGGCCGGGGAGGCCGGGCTCCTGCCGAGGGCTGTCCCGTCATCCGTGACGGATCGGCGCGCGGCGTCGGACGTGGTGCGTCCGTCGCAGGACGGAGGGGCGCCCGCATACCGGATGCACGCGGGCGTTCCGGCAACACGGCGAGGTGCAGCGGCCGGTCTCGGGCGCCCGCCGGGGACGACGGACAGTTCTCAGACCGACAGCGCCAGCAGGAGCTCGGCCCGGACGTGGGCCGCGTCGAGGTCGACGCCGAGGAGGCTCCGGATCCGTTCCAGGCGGCCGCGCAGGGTGTGCCGGTGCACGCCCAGGACCGCGGCGGCGCCCTCCCACTGCCCGTTGTGTTCGAGGAACACCCGCAGCGAGGCGACCAGTTCGGTGCCGCGCCGGGCGTCGTAGGCGGCGAGCGGGCCGAGCCTGGCCTCGGCGAGTGCCTGGAGCGCCGCTCTCGTCCCGGGGTCGGCGATCAGCGTCCGCCCGGCCAGCGACTCGAAGGCGACGAGATCGGGGCGGCCGCGCGCCCACGCCGCCGACGCCGCGTTCATGGCCTCGCGCAACGCCGCCGGGCCGTCCCCCGGATCGTGTACGTCGCTCAGGCCGGCGCAGGCGCGCGAGCGCGGCCGGGAGGGCGCACCGTCCGCGAGGGCGCGCGCCGTCTCCGTATGGGCGCCGGGCAGCAGCACCACCGCGCACCCCTCGTGCACGGCGCCGAACAGGGGCAGGCCGCGCCGGGCCAGCTCCTCCCCCGCCCATTTCAGGTCGCGCCGCGGGTCCCCGCCCCGCAGCGCCAGGACGCGGACGCCGTCCCGGAGCGGGAAGCCCGACTCGGCGAGGTGGTCGGCGCAGGCCGTCGCGGTAACCGTGCCGTCCAGCAGCATCCGCAGGAACATGCTGTTCACGCGGCTCTGCTCGTCCCGCAGCCGCAGAGGCTTCTCCGCCTCCAGGGCGATCAGCGAAGCGGCGTGCCCGAGGAGCAGGTGGTCGACCGTCGTGAGGGGCCGCCGCGCGGTCAGGATCAGGCGCCCGTGCGCCCGGGGCCCCACGCGTACCTGCTGCACCGCCACCACCCCGTCGGGGCCGGTGCTCACCGCCGCCGCTGCCTGGTCCGCCGGGCACGCTCCGGCGAGACCCCAGGGTTCCGGCGCGCTCGCACCGGGCGGGTGGGAGGCCCGTGCGGCGCCGTCGTGGTCCAGGAAGAG
Source organism: Streptomyces sp. NPDC001750 (assembly GCF_042892615.1). Taxonomy (NCBI): domain Bacteria; kingdom Bacillati; phylum Actinomycetota; class Actinomycetes; order Kitasatosporales; family Streptomycetaceae; genus Streptomyces; species Streptomyces sp. NPDC001750. The sequence goes on from NZ_JBIAUE010000011.1 coordinate 225,982, forward strand.
GACGGACGTCGTGGTGGAGACGGCCAGCTCCCGCACGACGGCCTGTGCGCCGCCGTGCAGTGCGGCCCGGGTCATCCGGGGCTGGATCCGGGATGCCTGGACCACGCCCTCGTACTGCTGCTCGGCGAGCCGCTCCATGACCGCCTTGGTGACCGCCACGAAGGGTGTGGGCAGGGGCACTTCGAGCAGGGGCAGCCCGGTCTCGTCCGCGGCCTCGACGAGGGCGTCGGGCACCCGCGCGTGCGACAGGCCGACGCCGAACCCGACCGCGGCCACCCCGGCCTTGGCCAGCCGCCGGGTGTAGTGCCCGCGGGCCTCGGCCGAGTCCGGGAGCCGCAGTCCGGTGGTGAGCACGAGTTCTCCGCCGCCGAGCCACGGCACGGGGTCGGCGAGCTCGATGCTGTGCGCCCACTCGACCTCGCGGTCCAGGTTGTCGTGTCCGGCCAGCACCTTCAGGCGCAGTTCCTGGCGCCGCAGCAGCCAGGCGAGGGGTACGCCCACGCTGTTCGTCTCCGTTCGGTCGGTCGTCCGGTGGTGCGAGGCCGCGAGAGCCCGCGTCGAACTGCCTCCGGCCGAACGAGGGCGGTACGACGACACGGCCCGGCCGGTCTCCGCGAGGTCAGAGGTAGCACATCGCGCAGACCGGCCGTCACCGGCCCGCCTGACCGGGCCGCGCCCCGTCGGCGCGCCGGGGAGAGCGCCGACGGGGATTTCCGGGCGGGGAGGCGCCCGGGGTGTGGGGGCGGATCAGGCCCAGTGGGCGAGCGCGCGGTCCCGCAGGGTGCGGCGGAACTGGTCGGTCGTCTCCCGGAGCAGTTCGCCGGTGCCCCAGTCGACGATGACCCCGTAGCGACGGATCATGTCGAGCATGTCCACCTCACCGGCGCGGTAGCGCTCGGCGAGTTCCTCGGGGTCCTGGGCGAGCCAGCCGGCGCGGGCGGCGGCGATCTCGGCGCGCAGGGCGGCGGTGGCCTCCTGGTCGAGTTCGTACTCGTCGAGCTCCGGGCGTACCGGCCGGATCACCACGCCGTAGTCCTTGGCCGCGCGTTCGAGGGAGACGTAGCCGTCGATGACGTCCTCGACGACGAGGCGAGGGTCGCGTTCGAGCGGGTCGCCGTATCCTCCGCCACCGGCCGAGGGGCGGGTGAAGGTGTCGCCGGACTCGACGGTGACGTTGGAGAAGACGCTGCCGAGGAACCGTTCCTCCTCGGTGCCCTTGTTGAGCCAGACGCCGTGCGGGACGGACGGCAGACCGCCCTCGATGCCCCAGGTGATGGAGCGGGCGCGGTCGCAGCAGTACGACATGACGGTCTTCTCGGCGTCGGTGAGCAGGCCGCCCTTGTCCACGCCGCAGCCGCCGCGGTACTTCCCCGGGCCGCCGGAGTCGGTGGTGATGCCGTGGGTGGTGGTCAGCACGGGAGACAGGCGTTCCTGGCCCTCCAGCGGCTGCACCGCGAGGCCCGGTCCGAACACCGGGGACGTGGCGTTGGAGCCGTCCTTCGTGCGGCGGCCGCCCCAGCCGCCGGCCATCCAGTCGTACCACATGAAGTACGGCCGCTCCTCGGTCCGGCCGTCGCGCCCGCCGACGAGGAGGTATTCGAGATTGAACGAGCAGGCCATGGCCCGCTCGGGCAGGATCCGCGACCAGATCTCGATGATCGCGTTCATCAGCTTCTCGTAGGCTCCCGAACAGAATCCGGTGACCGCGATCGGCCACCCGGCGTTCACGACCGTCCCCTCGGGGCCCAGGTCGCCGAGCACCACGCGGTAGAAGCCGGAGTTCAGCGGCACGTCGGGGAAGAAGGTCTTGGTGCCCGCGTAGAGCGCCGAATACGTGGCGCCGTAGCCACTGTTGAGGAAGGTAGCGACGGCGGGGGCGCTGCCGGACAGGTCGTAGGTGACCGTGCCGCCCTCGATCGTCATCCTCACCCGGATCGGTACGAGGGCCTCGTCGGCGCCGGGGTCGGCGTCGAGGTGGTCGACGGCCTCCCAGGTCCCGTCGGGCAGTTCGCTCACCTTGCCGCGCACCAGGTCCTCGACGTAGTCCTGGACCTCGGCCATCGCCGCGACGACGGTGCCCTGGCCATAGCGGTCGACGAGGCGCAGGAGCTCGCGCTCGCACACCGCGGTCGCCTCGGACTGCGCGTGCAGGTCGCCGAGGCCGACGAACGGGGAGCGGGTGTTCTGCACGATCAGCTGGGCGACGTCGTGGCGGAAGTCGCCGCGGTCCCAGATCTTGAGCGGCGGGATGCGCAGGCCCTCGCCGAAGTGTTCCGTCGCGGTGACGTCGAACGAGCCGGGGACGGTGCCGCCGACATCGGCCCAGTGGCCCTTGTTCTGGGCGAAGCCGATGATCTCGTCGCCGGCGAAGACGGGCCGGATGAAGCTGATGTCGTTGAAGTGGGTGCCGCCGCGATAGGGGTCGTTGATGGCGAAGACGTCGCCGGGGTGGATGTCGTCGCCGAAGTACTCGATGACCGCCTTGCACTGGAAGTGCAGGGTGCCGACGTGCACGGCGATGTCCTGGCTGCCCTGCATGACGGTGTTGCCCTGTGCGTCGCACAGCGCGGAGGAGAAGTCCCGGCAGTAGATGACGAAGGAGTAGCAGGTCCGCAGGATCTGCTCGCTCATCAGGTCGACCGAGGTGGTGAAGGCGTTCTTCAGGACCTCGAAGGTGACCGGGTCGAGCGTCCGCTCGCGCGGGAGGTGCTCGGTGGTGCTCACGTCAGGCCTCCTGGAGGTGGATGCGGATGTTGAGCCAGGCGTCGATCTCGGCCTCGGCGCGGGGCGGGACGACGACGGTGGAGTCCAGTTGCTCGACGATCACGGGGCCCTGGAGCCGGGTACCGGCCGGGAGGTCGTCGCGGCGGTGGATGCCGGTCTCGGCCCAGCCGGTGCCGGGGAACCAGACCTGCCGGGTGGACGCCGGTTCGGGGGCCGGGCCCTCGACGGGGTCGTGGGGGGCGAACGCGGGCTTCGGCGTGACCCCGGTCGCCCGCAGGCCGAGCTGGTAGATCTCGACCGGGGTGTCGTCCCGGCGGAACGCGAACTCGCGCTCGTGCTCCTCGTGGAAGCGCTCCACCGCCTCGGCGAGGGCGCCGGGCCCCGTGCCGCAGGGCACGACGAGCGAGCGCCACTGGCCCTGGTAGCGCATCGAGGCGTTGCGCTCCAGCACCGCGTGCTCGGGCGCGACGCCTTCGTGGGCGAGGCGCTGCGACGCCTCCCGTTCCAGTTCCTGGAAGGCGCGTTCGAACTCCTCGGTGTCGGCCTGGTGCGCCAGGCAGGAGAACATCGCGGACAGGTCGTGCCGGATGTCGACGAGCAGGCAGCCGAGCGCGGAGGTGACGCCCGGGTTCGGCGGGACGATCACGGTCGGGATGCTGAGCTCGCGGGCGACCTCGGCACCGTGCAGGGCGCCCGCGCCGCCGAACGCAACGAGCGCGAAGTCGCGGGGGTCCAGGCCCCGCCGGATCGAGACCAGCCGGACCGCGTCGGCCATGTTGGCGTTGGCGACCTCGACGATCGCCCCGGCCGCCTCGGCGAGCGGGAGCCCCAGCGGTTCGGCGATCTTCGCGACGGCCTTCTCCGCCAGTTCGGGCCGCAGCGACTTGGCGCCTCCCGCGAGGCTGGTGCCGAGCCTGCCCAGGACGAGGTTGGCGTCGGTGTTGGTGGCCTCCTCGCCGCCGGTGGCGTAGCAGGCGGGGCCCGGGGTCGCGCCGGCCGACTGCGGGCCGTTGCGCAGCGAGTCCGCCTCGTCGATCCAGGCCAGGGAGCCGCCCCCGGCACCGATGGTGAGCACCTCGATGCTGGGGAAGATGATCGGGTAGCCGTATTCGACGGACCACTCCTTGGTGGTGCGCAACTCCCCCTCGTGGACCAGGCAGATGTCGGTGCTGGTGCCGCCCATGTCCAGCCCGATCGCGTTCGGGTACCCGCACTGCGCGGCGACGTGCCGGGCGGCGATGGCACCGGCCGCGATGCCCGAGGCCGCCAGGCGTACGGGGAACCGGCCCACCATCCGCGGGGTCATCGAGCCGCCGCCCGAGTGCAGCAGGAGCAGATCGCCCTCGTAGCCGCCCCGGCGCAGGTGGTCGGCCAGCCGGTCGACGTAGCCGGTGACCAGCGGGGCGAGCACGGCGTTCGCGACGGTGGTGTTGAACCGCTTGTACTCGAAGATCTCCGGGAGGACCGCCGCCGAGGTGGACACGCTCGCCCCGGGCAGCTCCTCGGCGAGGATCTGCGCCATCCGCAGTTCGTGGGCGCTGTTGGCGTAGGAGTTGACGAAGCACACCGCGACCGTGGTCACGCCGCGGCGGGCCAGCAACCGGGCCAGCCCGCGGGCCTCCTCCTCGTCGAGCGGGGTGACGACGCGGCCCTCGGCATCGATCCGCTCGGCCACCTCGAAGCGGTCGCGGCGCCGGATGTAGGGGCGCGCGATGTCGGAGTAGGCGTCCCAGAGGTCGTCCTTGGTGCCGTCCCGGATCTCCAGCACGTCCCGGAAGCCCCGCGTCGTCACCATCGCGGCCGCCGGGAAGCGACGGGTGATGAGCGCGTTGGTCGCGACGGTCGTCCCGTGCGAGAAGAGGCCGACGTCCGCGAGGTCGATCCCGGCCCGCTCGACCCCGGCGACGACCGCGCGCATCGGGTCCGCCGGTGTGGACGGCACCTTGGTCACGCGGGTCGCGTGCGCCTGCTCGTCGAAGACGCATACATCGGTGAACGTGCCGCCGACATCGACGGCCACACGAAGTTCTGGCTTTGGCACAAGTGCTCCTGAGGTGGTGGGCGCCGCGATTGCGGAATGGAGAACAGGATGGGGAACCATCGGCGCCCGGTCGATGTGCTCTCCTCCAAACCGGCGGACCGAGGGTTGTGCCGCAGTACAAAATTTGATTCGCTGCGTGCGTGTCACGGGCCCGGAACATCACGGTGCGAGGACTGCTCGCGGAGCGTCATCTCGGTCTGAAGCTTGTCAGCGAGGGCGATCTCGACCGCCGGGTCCGGGGCGCGCACTCGGTCGAGATCGAGGGCGCCGGGAAGTGGCTGCGCCAGGACTGGCTCATGCTCACCACGGGCCTGAGGTTCGTGGGTCTGCCGGATGCGGAACGGCAGCAGCGGACGCTGGTCGAGGAGCTCGTCCAACGCCGGGCCGCGGCGCTCCTCCTCGGCGTCGGCGTCCATTTCCAGGACGTGCCGCCCGCCCTGCGCCGGGCCGCCGAGGCCGCCGGACTGAATCTGCTCACGGTGGACCCATCGGTGCCGTTCCTACAGGTGGAGCAGTACGTCTACGAGGCCGAGCTGTCCTCGGACGCCCATCTGCTGCGCCAGCGCCTGCGCATCCAGGAGGACCTGCTGGAGGCGCTGTCGGCGGACCAGCCGATCAAGGCCCTGGTGCACCGGATCGGTGCGCTCACGCATGGCTCGGCCATTCTGTACGAGGAGTCCGGGCGGGTGGTCGAGTCCACCGGCCAGGGCCCCACGATGCTCATCTGGAGCGCGGTGCGCGCCGGCAGCAGCCATGGCGGCCGACACGGCTTCACCGTCGGGCGCTGGCACGTCGCGGCGCGTCCGGTGGCCCTGCGCGGTGTCGGGTACTGGATCGCCATCGCCTCGCGCCGCGAGCAGGTCGTCGACGAACTCGGCCAGCCCATCCTGGACGCGACCCAGAAGCTCCTGGGAGCGATGCGGGGACTGCGCGCCCTGACGACGGCCCAGTCCGTGACCGAGGCAGCCGAGATCCTTCGTACGATCCGCGCGGGCATGACCCCGGACACGGCCGCCCGGATCTGGGACCGGCTGCGCCCCTTCCGTTTCGAGCGGGACCGGACGATGCGCGCGTTCGTGGCCGCCCCGAAGGCCGGTACGGCACCCCCGCGCGGCGACGGCCCGGCCCCCGTGCTCCCCGACCCCCGGGACGTCCTTCTGGAGACGGCCCAGACCTGCGGTCTGCCGCTCGTCCTGGAAGCCGACGAGGCGGGCGGATTCAGCGGCCTCGCCGGTGACCGTGTCGTCCTCGACCACTGGCTGCGGGAAGCCGCCCGCACCCACCACGTCGGACTGAGCGAGCCGTTCGAGGACCTCCACCTCGCCCGCGCCCGGACCAGGGACGCCGAGCGCGCTCTACGGGTGGCGCTGCGCCGTCGGCACGCCCGTGCCGGGGAGGGCGTCGCCGGGCGGACCGAACGGCCAGGGTCGGTCCTGCGGTTCGAGGACGTCGACCTGGCCACCTGGCTGCTGGCGAGCCGCGACGACGCCGCGGTGGCCGCCAAGGCGCACCAGCAGCTCGACCGGCTGCTCGCCCACGACGACCTCGTCGACACCGTCGTCGCGTACCTCGGCTGCGGGCTCGACGTACGGGCCGCGGCGGAACGGCTCTACCTGCACCCCAACACGGTGCGCTACCGGCTGCGCAAGTCCGAGGAACTGCTCGGTTCCCCGATGAACTCGCCCGCCGTCATCACCAACCTCTTCCTTGCCCTGCACGACAGGGTCGACGCCGCGTGGGAGACGGACTGAGGGGGCTGCGGCACGGTCCGGCGCGCCGGGTGCCCCGGCCCTTCGCCCCCGGCCCGCGCGTCGGGGTGCGGGGCCGGGCGAAGGGATCCGGGGTCCAGTGGGTCAGGCCAGGAGGCGGGCCATCCATGCCTCGACCTCGTCCGCCTGCCGGGGCAGGGCGGCGGAGAGGTTCTCGTTGCCGTCCTCGGTGACGAGGATGTCGTCCTCGATGCGGACGCCGATGCCCCGGTACTCCTCGGGGACGGTCAGGTCGTCGGGCTGGAAGTAGAGGCCGGGTTCGACGGTGAGCACGATGCCGGGCTCCAGCGTGCCGCTGACGTACAGCTCGGTGCGGGCGGCGGCGCAGTCGTGGACGTCGATGCCGAGCATGTGGCCGGTGCCGTGCATCGTCCAGCGGCGCTGGAGGCCGAGTTCGAGGACCTTGTCCACGGACAGGTCGCCGAGCAGTCCCCAGACGACCAGGTGCTCGGCGAGTACGCGCTGGGCGGCGTCGTGGAAGTCGCGGTAGGCGGCGCCGGGACCGACGGCGGCGATGCCCGCCGTCTGGGCCTCGTACACCGCGTCGTAGATCTTCCGCTGGAGCGGCGTGAAACTGCCGCCGACCGGGAGGGTGCGGGTGATGTCGGCGGTGTAGAGGTTGCGCGTCTCCACCCCGGCGTCGAGCAGCAGCAGGTCGCCGGAACGGACCCGGCCGTCGTTGCGTACCCAGTGGATGGTGGTGGCGTGCGGGCCGGACGCGCAGATCGAGGCGTAGCCGACATCGTTGCCCTCGACGCGGGCGCGCAGGAAGAACGTTCCCTCGATGTAGCGCTCGCTCGTGGCCTCCGCCTTGTCGAGCACCTTCACGACGTCCTCGAAACCGCGGGCGGTGGCCTCGCAGGCGAAGCGCAGGTCGGCGATCTCGAAGTCGTCCTTGACCCGGCGCATCTCGGAGAGGAGGACCCGGAGCTCCTCGTCCCGCTCGGCCGTCACCTTGTCGGTCAGGGCGGACTCGATGCCGGTGTCGTGGCCGCGCAGTACGCGGACGGGGCCGGTGGCCTCCTTCAGGCGGTCCGGCAGCATGCGGACGTCCGCGCAGGGCAGGCCGAGGAGTTGTTCGTTCTCGGTGAGGCTGTTGCGCCGGCCGTCCCACAGTTCCCCTCGGTCGGACAGCCAGAACCCACCGTTCTCGCGGTCCGAGCGGGGCAGCAGATAGGCGGTCGCCTCATGGCCGCCGTCCGTGCGGGGTTCCAGGACCAGCACGCCGTTCTCGGTCTGGTCGCCGGTCAGGTAGGCGTAGTCGGACGAGGGCCGGAAGCGGTAGTAGGTGTCGTTGGCGCGGACCTTCAGGTTTCCCGCGGGGACCACCAGGCGCTCGCCGGGGAAGAGGGCGGAGAGGGCGGCGCGGCGGCGGGCGGTGTGCGCGGCCTGCGGGACGGGCTCCAGGTCGTGCCGTTCGGTGTCGGCCCAGCCCCGGGTCATGTTCGCGGCGAGTTCGTCGCTCACCTGCGGCTCCAGACCGTTCTTCCGTGGCTTCACGGCCTCGGCGGCCCGGTCGTCCTCGGCGCCTTCCGGGCTCGGCGGTTCTTCCTGGTTCCCGGACGTCCGCTCGGCCACGACTGCCTCCTGAATCGATTCGGTCACGAATTCCTGCCCCTCCGACTGCCTTCCCCGTCACATGCGCGGTCGGCGTTCATGCACGGTCGGTCAGCCATCGTATGGGGGAAGATCAATATCCGTCTCGTGCCGCGCCCCGTCCACAATCAATCGGAAGAATTTCGGGAGAATTCGGTACGGGGAAATCACTCGACAACCAGATCTCTCAAACCGCCGGAAGATCAAGGGCGTTGAGACCGAGGAGGGCCCATCCCAGTATCGGCTGGTCGCTACGGCCGACCAGGGGGCGCGGGGGTCGGGGCAGCCATGTGCGGGATCTGTCAATTTCCTTGATGTGCCGGACTGAATTTTCTGTCCTCCGGACCGGGATCGTCACGTCTTCCCAGAACGGTCTCTTCCTGATCGGGATCTCCGCGGTTTCCCGGGACGGCCTCTTTCACGTCGGCAGGAGCATTGTGTCCGCAGGCGTTTCGGAATCGTCTTCCGACTCGGTTTCCTATTTCCGATCACTGCGGTCGCCCGACGCCGCCACGCCGGCGGCGTGGGGCGTGGTCGGGCGGCTGCCGACCCGCCATGCGGTCCATCAGCTGTCTCGTGTCCGTCTCGGCGGTGACCGGTTCGCTGAGGGCTGTCCCGTGACCCCCGGCGGGCGCGCGACGACAGCTACGGCACCTCGCCGCGTTGTCGGAACACCCGAATACGTCCAGTATGCGAACGTCCCTCCGCCTTGCGACGCACCGCATCCGACGCCGCGCGCTGATCCACCAGGGATTACGGGACAGCCCTTGGCCGAGGCGGGGGCGGTGGCGGCCACCCCCGGTCGGCGGCCCGAGCGCGCCATCGCGGTGCCCGGTGTGTGGCCGTGCTCGCGGGCGTCGCGATCTCCCCCGGGCTGATCGCGGGCAGCACGCTGCTGGAGTCGGTGTGCCCCAGGGGCGCTGTCGGACCTCCCCCGCCTCCGTGCCCGTGCGCCGGGGCCGCCGGACCTCGCCGGCCTCGGCGTCGACGAGGCGGCGGACGCCGGAGGTGATGTGGCTCCGTTCGGCACGGGGCCGCGGCCGGCGCAGGACACGCCGGGGCGCGAAGAGCCGGCTGGTCACGCGGGCGTTCCGACCACAAGACGCGGTGCCGCAGTGTCGTCGGGCGCCCGTCAGGGATTAGCGGACAGCCCTTGAGCAGGCTGAGCCCACGTCGGTATCCAGATCCCGCTGTCGGGGCGGCCGGGGTATGCGGACGTGAGGTGGTTGCGCAGTGCGGTGAGTGCGGGGTGCGGATTGTCGGTACGCCAGATCAGCGAGTGGGGATAGACCGGGGCAGGGTCGCGCAGGGGGATGCGCCGCAAGTCGTAGCCGGAGGGCCAGACCAGCGGAGTGTGCTTGCTGACGAAGGTCGCCAGTGTGGAGGACTCCGCGATCGTGTCGAGGAGCGGCTCGATGCCGAAGTCGGGGCCGATCGAGTCGATGGTGAGACCGAACGCGGTGGCGAGTTCGTCGTAGTAGGCGGCCCACTCGGTGCCGGGCATGTTGCCGGGCATCCAGATCCGGCGCCCGGCGAGCTGCGCGGGAGCGATCTCGTGGGCGGCGGCGAACTCGTGAGCCGGTCCGGTGAACAGATACAGCGGTTCGTCGAAGACCGGTGTGGCCTCGAGACCATCGGGGAGCCGTCGGCCCGGCATGGTCACGGCGCGGAACGTCGCGTCGATCATCCCGGACCGGACGGCGGCGATGGCTGTGTCGGAGTCGAACAGGGTCACGACATCGAGATCGGTCTCGGGATACACGCGATGGAAGTCGCGCAACAGGCCCGCCAATGAGAGCCGGCGGCCGATCACGTCGACGCGCAATGCCCGGCGCCCCGGCCGCACGGAAGCGGCTGCCCGTTCCTCGGCTTGGAGGAGAGCCCGGGCGTAGGGCAGGAACGCCTGCCCGTCGATGGTGAGCCGGGCTCCGCGGGCCGTACGACTGAACAGCTGCACACCGAGGTCCTTCTCCAGCACGGCGATGCGCTTGGAAACGGCCTGCGGGGTGATCGACAAGTTGGCGGCGGCTTCTTGGAACTGCCCGGCTTCCACAGCAGTGACGAACGTGCGCACGGCAGTGAGGTCCATGCCGACCATCCTAGGCAGACAACCAATCGTTGATTCTGATCGGCGAAACAGTTGCTTGATTCCGTTACCCCACGCTCGCTTTGATGGCTCTGGTCAACATGTGGTTTGGCAGGCAGCGCGACAAAAGGCGCGCTACCCGGCAGCCGGGTGGCTGCTGGGCCTGGCCTCAAGGGTCCGGCCTGATCACGTGCCCGGGTGGTGCGGCACGTTGGCCGTCCCATCGGCGTGACCGCACCGCGACGGGTCGAGCCGTCCACCCGTCCACCGATGCCGATACGGCCGGCCATCAAAAAAGGTCACCCATCGCGCCTTGGCCGGGATGGGGCCTTCCTACTCACCCGGGAGGTGACCCGCACGTGCCGAATACCTTCGTTCACCTGCACAATCACACCGAATACTCGATGCTGGACGGCGCGCAGAAGCTGAAGCCGATGTTCGCCGAGGTGGCCAGGCAGGGGATGCCCGCAATCGCCATGAGCGACCACGGCAACATGTTCGGCGCCTACGAGTTCGCGCGGGTCGCGAAGGGTTTCGAGGAGATCAGGCCGATCATCGGCATCGAGGCGTACATGGCGCCTTCCTCCCGGTTCGTCCGGCAACAGGAGTTCTGGGGGCCAGGAGGCCGTCGTGCCACGAGCGCGGACGGTGAGGGGTCGAAGGATGTCTCCGGCGGCGGCCGCTTCACTCACATGACCATGTGGGCGCGCAACGCACGGGGCCTGCGGAACCTGTTCCGGCTCAGCACGCAGGCCAGCTACGAAGGCCAGTTCCCTGCCGGAAAACCGCGTATGGACCGGGAGTTGATCGCGGAACGGCCCGACGACATCATCGCCACCACCGGCTGCCCCTCCGGGGAGGTCCAGACCCGCCTGCGGCTGAACCAGTATGACGAGGCGAAGGCCGCTGCCGCGGCCTACCAGGAGATCTTCGGCCGCGAGAACTACTTCCTGGAGCTGATGGACCACGGCCTGAGCATCGAGCGCGAGGTCCGCGAGGGACTGATGCGTCTGGCCAGGGAACTGAACCTTCCCCTTCTGGCCACCAATGACGCGCACTACGTCACCGAGGACCAGGCCGACGCTCACGACAGCCTGCTGTGCATCGGTGTCGGCAAGAACAAGGACGACCCGGGCCGCTTTCGGTTCAACGGCTCCGGCTACTACCTCAAGAGCGCCGCCGAGATGCGCAGCCTGTTCTCGGAGCTTCCGGAAGCCTGCGACAACACCCTGCTCATCGCCGAGCGCATCGAGCCCTACGACGAGGTCTTCGACCACGTCGACGAGATGCCGCAGTTCCCGGACGTACCCGAAGGCGAAACGCAGGAGTCGTGGCTTCGCAAGGAAGTCCTCAAGGGGCTGGCCATGCGCTACGGGGCCCCGATCCCCCAGCACATCATGGACCGCTTCGAGACCGAGATGGCGGTCATCGGTCCCATGGGATTCAGCTCCTACTTCCTCGTCGTGGCGGACATCTGCCGACACGCCCGGGAGAGCAGGATCCCCCTCGGCCCCGGCCGGGGTTCGTGCACCGGCTCGATCGTCGCCTACGCCACTCGCATCACCGAGCTGTGCCCCCTGGAGCACGGCCTGCTCTTCGAACGGTTCCTGAACCCCGAGCGCATCAACCCGCCGGATGTGGACCTCGACTTCGACGACCGGCAGCGCGACCGGATGGTCCGCTACGTCACCGAGAAGTACGGAGGGGAGTACACCGCCATGGTGAACACGTTCGGCAAGATCAAGGCCAAGAATGCAATCAAGGATTCCTCACGCATCCTCGGCTACCCCTATGCCCACGGCGAGCGGATCACCAAGGCCCTTCCGCCGGACCAGAACGGCAAGCCCGCCCCACTGGCTGCCGTCTTCGACCCCTCCCACGAGCGGTATGGCGAGGCCGGCGAGATCCGGCAGATGTACCACAACGAGCCGGATGTGAAGCGAGTCATCGACACCGCCCGCGGAGTGGAGGGCCTCACCCGCGGCACCGGTGTGCACGCCGCGGCGGTGATCCTGTCCAAAACGAAGCTCACCGATCGCATCCCCCTGCACATGCGCGCCTCGGACGGCGTGAAGATCACCGGCTTCGACTATCCGTCCTGCGAAGCCATGGGCCTGATCAAGATGGACTTCCTGGGGCTGCGGAACCTGGGGGTCATCGACCAGGCGATCGAGAACATCCGCGAGAACCGGGGCATCAGCCTGGCCACCGTGGATCCCCTGGACGGCGACCCGTCCACCGTCGTGATCCCTCTGGACGACGCCAAGACGTACCGGCTGCTGGCCGAGGGCAACACATTCGGTGTCTTCCAACTCGACGGCGGCGGCATGCGCGTGCTGCTGAAGCAGATGGAGCCCACCCGGTTCGAGGACATCGCCGCGGTCAACGCCCTCTACCGGCCCGGCCCCATGGCGGCCAACGCGCACACCAACTACGCGCACCGCAAGACCGGTCGCCAGGAGATCACCCCGATCCACCCCGAACTGCGCGAAGCACTGGAGCCGATCCTCGGCAATACCTTCCATCTGCTCGTCTACCAGGAGCAGATCATGGCCATCGCCCGGGAACTGGCCGGATACACCCTCGGCGGCGCCGACCTGCTGCGCCGTGCGATGGGCAAGAAGAAACCGGAGGTGCTGGCCGCGGAGTGGGACAAGTTCCATGACGGCATGCGGGGCAACGGGTACGGCGAGGAGGCCGTCAAGGCCCTGTGGGACGTCATGCTCCCGTTCTCCGGCTACGCGTTCAACAAGTCCCATACCGCCGGCTACGGCCTCGTCTCCTACTGGACCGCCTACCTCAAGGCCAACTACCCGGCCGAGTACATGGCCGCCCTGCTCACCTCGGTCGGCGACGACAAGGACAAAGCCGCGATCTACCTCGCCGACGCCCGCAAGAACGGCGTCCGCGTTCTCCAGCCCGACGTGAACGAGTCCGTCGCCGAGTTCACCGCCGTCGGCGACGACGTACGGTTCGGGCTGCGGTCCGTGCGCAACGTCGGCGACAACGTCATCGAGGCCATCGTCGACGCGCGCCGCCGGAAAGGGAGATTCACTTCTTTCTCCGACTTTCTCGGCAAGGCCGACCTGCCCGCACTGAACAAACGGGCTGTGGAGTCGTTGATCAAGTCCGGCACCTTCGACTCCCTGGAGCGTTCCCGCAAGGGGCTCACTGCCATTCACGAGGACGCCATCGACGCGATCATCCCCGTCAAGAAAGCGGCAAGCTTCGGACAGGACGATCTCTTCGCCGGCCTGAACGGCGAAGAGATCGGCGAACCGGCTTTCGGCCTCGACTTCCCCGTCGACGAATCGGAGTGGCCCCGCAGGCAGCTCCTGGCGGCCGAACGCGACATGCTCGGCCTCTATGTCTCGGCCCACCCGCTGGACGGTGCCGAGCACATCCTCTCCAGGGCACGGGACTGCTCCATCGCCGAACTGCTCGCCTCCGGCCGCACCACCGGGGATGTACAGCTCGCCGGACTGATCAGCGGCATCCAGCTCAAGATGACCAAGCAGGGCAACGCCTGGGCCATCGTGAACCTCGCGGACCGTGATGCCGGCATCGAGGTCCTCTTCTTTCCCGCCGCCTACCAGCTCGTGCAACACGCACTGGTCGAAGACGACGTCATCTCCGTCAGAGGCAGGATCGAAGACCGGGACGGAACCCTGAACATCTTCGGCAGAGAACTAGCGGTACTGGACGTGTCCTCCGCCGAACACGGCGGGAACCCCCCTGTGCGGCTTGCCCTCCCCGCTCACCGGATCACCGAACGAACCGTCGGAGAACTGAAGCGCATCCTCGCGGACCATCCGGGCGACAACCCGGTCCACCTCAGCGTCCGCAGCGCACGGAAGACGACCGTGTACGCCCTGCAAGCCAGGGTGGACGCCACCACCATCGCCTCCGACGTGAAGGGCGCCTTCGGAGCCGACGCGTGGGCGGGCCTCGCGTGACGCCCGGCCGTCGCCCCTACGACGAGTTCGACCTCGGCAACCGGGCCGAACCGGTCGGCTCCCGCCAGGACTGACGCCTCCGGCAGGGTCGCTCGGGCTCCGGGATGACCGGGCCGCGCCCACTTCGCCGCCGGCATCGCCCTGTGCCGGGCCGCCAGCTGTGTGGTCACCGGGATCGACGGCACCCCGGTCGGCCGGGCGGGGCGCGGACTCGTCGTGGCCGCCGACGGCGAGACCCACCGACTGCTGATGTCGTCGATCCACGACGGAGGCCGGCACCGCGCCTGACGACGGCCGATTCCCGCGACCTTCGGCTGCGCGAGTCGGTCGCGGGAATCGGCGGGCGCGTCGCGGGCCGGACGGAGGCCGGATCGAGCCGCGCCGACGGCGCGGTGACGACACTGGGGAGACCCTTCGGCCCGTGACTGCGCTGGCGGAGACCCGCCGACCCGTCATGGCGTTCAGAAGCCCGGCGGACGGCGGAACCCGCCGATCACCTCCGCGAGGCACTGCACGAACCGGACCGCGGTGCGGTCGTGCAGATAGGGCGCGATCACCTGGATGCCGACCGGAAGCCCTTCCCGGGTCGCCCCGACGGGCGCCACCGCCGCGGGCAGATGGTTGACCGACGACGGCGCCATCCACGTGAGCATCTCGCGGTACGGCCGGTCGGTACCGTCGACCCGCAGTGTCCGGACCGACCAGCCGGGATCGGGTTGCTGGTCGTGGGGGAAGGCGGCCGTAGGGCTCACCGGGCAGAGGAGCACGTCGACGTCGCGGAAGAACTCCGCCCAGCGGCGGCGGGAGTGCTGCCGACGTTCGTCGAGCGCGTGCCAGTCACGGAAGCGGAGCGTCAGGTCCGACGCGAACCCGCCCGTGGTCCCCTCCGTCGCGGCGAGCTCCACGAGCCGGGCATACGACTCGTCCGGCTCGACCAGCCCGCTCTGGGCCATCAGCAACGGCTGGTAGAGGTCCATCGTCTCGTCGAGGCCGACCGGCCCCTTGTCCTCGACCACGGTGGCGCCTGCGGCCCGTACCGCCTCCAGCGCCGCCTGCATGATCGCGACCAGCTCGCTGTCGACGGGGCAGAACGGGTCGTCGAGCCACGCCGCGACCCGGAACTCCCGCAGCGCGCTCGCCCTGGCGGCGGGCAGCTCCAGCCGCCAGGCCGGGGCGCGGTCGTGGTCCGCTCCCGCGAGCACGTCGAGACCGAGGTCGAGGTCGTCGGCGTGCCTGCCGAGCGGGCCGAGTACCGCCATGTCGAAATCCGCCAGCGTCCCGGGAGCGTGCCCCGAGACGCTCCCGTACCTCGGCACGATCCCGAACGACGGGCGCAGCCCGTAGACGCCGCAGAAGTGGGCGGGCACCCGGATCGAACCCGCCGTGTCACCGCCGAGCTCCAGGCCGGTCAGCCCCGCGGCGAGTGCCGCGGCGGACCCGCCGGACGAACCGCCGGGGCCCCGGGTCGGGTCCCACGGGTTGTTCGTGGTCCCGTAGACCTCGTTGTACGTCTGCCAGTCCCGGGCGTCGGGCGGCATGTTGGACTTGCCGAAGACGATCGCTCCCGCGTCCTTGAGCCGCGCGACCGACTCGGCGTCGTGCGTCGAGACATGGTGGCCCCAGCGGGTCGAACCCCCGGTGGTCCGCATGCCCGCGACCTCGATGCTGTCCTTGATCGTCACGGGGACGCCGTGCAGGGGGCCGAGCGGCTCGCCGCGGGAGACCGCGCGGTCGGCCGCCAGCGCCGCGGCCCTGGCCCCCTCCTCGTCCCGGGCGACGACGGCGTTCACCTGGGGGCCGAACCGCTCCACCCGGGCCAGGTAGTGGTCGAGCAGCTCGACGCTCGACACCTCCTTCGCCGCGACGGCGGCAGCGAGCTGCCCTGCGGAGCGAAATGCCAGATCGGTCATGCAATCTCCAGGAAGGCCAGACCCGCGGCGATCACATCGCTGTGGCCGACGCAAAATCCCAGCTCAGGGCGGGTCTAAGCCGACCTTAGCGGACGTGGGGGACCATGCCGGGGTGTGGCTTTTCTCACTTTCAGCAGCAACTTTGTCCGGCACTCCGGGCAGCGGCTGGAGGTCGACGGCGTTCCAACTCCCCTGCGGTATGGCCTGGTTGAGCTTGAGGAAGGCCCGCCCCGGGACGACGGGTCGGGGTCACGTTCTGGGACGATCAGCCGGAAGACGGTCCCCGACCGGCCGGACGGCCGTCGCAGGTGTCCTGATAGGGCTGCCCCGGCACGTAGGTCTTCCACTCCTCCTCGGTCAGCCCGCCCTCGGCCATGGCGCAGGCGGCGCCGAAGAGGTCGGCGGCGATGCCGGGGAGGCGGTCGAGGTCCCAGATGATCAGCGATTGGTCGCCCCCGCTCGCCGTGGCGGCGTACCGGCCGTCCGGACGGAACGCGAGGTCGGCCACTTCCCGGCTGTGGCGGTTCAGTACGGCGGCCGTGTGGACGCGGGTCCGGTCGGCCACACTCCAGAGGACGACGCTGCCGTCGCTCCGGGCGAGACCGGCGACCAGGTTCCCGGCAGGGTGGTAGACGTACCGGGCGATGTCGTCCCGGTCCTCGGAGACCTCCGCCGTCTTCTCGGGGTGACGCGGATCCGTGATGTCCCAGAGGATGATGTCGTGGTCCAGACCACCGCTCACGAGGGCCTTTCCGTCGGGCGCGAAGGCCGATGCGCTGTCGCTGTCGACGAGTTCGACCCCCTTGTAGGAGCTGTCGGCGGGCCACAGGTACGTGCGCAGCCCAGGCAGCGTCACCAGTTTCCCGTCGGCGCTGTACCGTACGCCGTCCATGGCGGAGATGCCCTCGGCGATCGTGCCGCGTTCGCGCGGACGGGCCCGGTCGCCGATGTCCCACACCGCGGCCCAACCGGGCGAGAAGACGGTCTTCGCCCCGCTGACGATCACACTCCGGTCGCCTGTGCCGAAGTCCACGGACGTGATGGGGTCGGTGTTGCGGGAGAACTCGGTGACCTTCCGCGGGCGGGTGCGGTCACGGATGTCCCAGACGCGTACGTTGCCGAGCCGGTCGCCCGCCGCGAGCAGCCGCCCGTCCCGGCTGATCGCGATGTCGGTGACGAACCCGGGGGTGGGCACGGCGGCGGTGCGTCGGGGTCGTGCGGGGGACGTCACGTCGTAGAGGGTGACGGTCTGGTCGTAGCCCGCGGTGGCCAGCGTCCGCCCGTCCGGGGTGAAGGCCACGGAGGTGAGGGAGGCTCCGACGCCGAGCGTGGCGACGGGGCGGGGCTGGGCGCCGCCGTCGATGTCCCACTCGATGATCTCGTTCCAGTCGGTGGAGACGATCCGGTGCCCGTCTGCGGAGAAGCGCAGCGACTCCACGGTGGAGGCATGGCCGTACAGCCGAGCAGACTCGACCGGGTGCGTGGGGTCCGTCATGTCCCAGAGCGCCACGGTCTCGTCCAGGCTGCCCGTGGCCAGGGTGAAGCCGTCGGGGCTGATCGCGAGCGCGCTCACGTCCCCCTTGTGGGCGGCCCAACTCGCCGCCTTTCGGGGGTTCGTTGGGGTGCTCAGGTCCCAGACCTGCACCGACCGGTCGTTCGTGGTGACGAGGAACCTGCCGTTCCCGCTGAGGGCGACCTCCTCGTAGATGCGTGGGATCCGGGCCAGCGGGCGCGGGGTCGTCGGGCGGGAGACGTCCCAGAGGGTCGCGCCGGACGTGTGGGTGACGGAGTTCCGGTCGAGGGCCTCGTCGCGGGCGGTCACGAGGTCGGTGGAGCTGACCAGCGTCCTGCCGTCCGGGCCGAAGAGCACCGTGCTGTTGTCGTAGACGTTCTTGCGCACCGTGATCGGGACGGGCTCGGCGTGATCCCGGATGTTCCACAGGACGAGGGCGCCGCGCGTCGGCGATTCGCCCTGCGGCGCGTTCCAGCCGACGGCCAGCATCGTGCCGTCGGGGCTGAAGTCGGCCCCGCTCGGTGTGCCTCTCACTGCCGGCGACTTCAGCGAGCCGGTGCGGCGCGGCTTCGCGGGCGCGGTGACATCCCACAGGGTCACCGTGCCGTTGTCGCAGGTCACCGCGAGCGTCCGGCCGCGGCGGTCGAAGGAGTATCCGCCCAGGGCTCCGTCGCAGGGGGCGAAGGCCGTCAGGCGGGTGTTGCGCGCCCGGTCCCCGATGCGGCGCAGCACCAACCGTTCGTCGTCCGCCTCGCCCACCTGCAGCCGGCCGTCGGGGCTCAGCAGCGGTTGCCGTTCGTCGTGGGCGGAGCTGCCGGCCAGGCGGCTCTGGACGAGGGTGTCCGACACTGCCGCCCGGGTCTCGGCGGTGGCGTCCAACGCGTGCGCGGCCATGGCGAGTCTCAGGGCGAGCCGGGGCTGGGCGGCGCGCCGGGCCGTGGCCTCGGCGACCAGGGCACGGTACGTGGCGGCCCTGCGTTCCGCCTTCGCCACACCCTGCTGGTGGAGGGCGAAGGCACCGCCGACGAGGGCCAGGACCAGGGCGACCGCGACCGCGCCGAGTGCCTGTTTCAGGCGCAGGGTGCGGCGCGCTTCGCGGGCCCGTTCGACGCGGTCGGCCTCGGTGCTGGCAGCGAGGAACTCCTCGTCGAGCCGGGGCAGTCGGCGGTGTCTGAGCCGTTCCTCGCGCACCAGTCCGCGCGCGGCCTCCAGGAGGCTGCCCCGGTAGTGGAATCCCGGGTCGCGGCCCGCTGCCTCCCAGGCGCGCGCGGCCTCGGAGAGCCGCTGACGCACGAGCAGGCCGCTGCGGTCCTCGTCGATCCAGTGCCGCAGCCGGGGCCAGGACCGCAACAGTGATTCATGGGAGAGTTGCGCGCCGCCCTGGTCGACGGTGATCAGCCGGGCCTCCGCGAGACGGTCCCGGATGGTGCCGACGATGCTCCGTTGCCGCGGCGAGAATCCGTCCAGCAGGGCGTCGGGGGCGACCTTCCGCCGTACGAGGGTGTCGCCGCCGTCGGCGGTCACATGGACCATGCGCAGCAGCAGTTCGCGCAGGGCATCCCGCCCCGCCGGGTCGAGGTCCTGGTAGAGGCGCTCGGTCGTCGTGCTGATGGAGTGCCAGATGCCGCCGGTGGCCTGGTAGCCGGCCAGCGTCAGGGTCGTACCGCTGCGTCTTCGCCAGGTCTCGCGTAGCGCGTGCGCGAGGAACGGCAGGGCGATGTCGAGATCGGGTCCGTACACGTCCCGAGGGGGAGCGGCAGGAGTGTCCGTAGAGGTGGGGGCGTCCATGGGAACGGTGGTGCCCATGAGGGCGGTGATACTTGCGTGGGAGCGAGTCCCCGTGGGGGCGGGGGCGTCCATGGCGGCAGGGGGGTCCGCATGGGCCGTAGTGCCCGTGGTGTCCTCGGGTCGTACATGACCCCACCGCAGGTCCTGGAGCAGCCGGTCCGTCAGGCCCTGCTCCAGCCCCAGTCCCACGACGCGGGCCGGTCCCTCGATCGCGGCCCTCAGTCCCTCGTCGCTCATCGGCGGAACCGTCAGCTGTCGCCGTTCCAGTACGCGTACGAGCGGAGGATGCGCGAGGCAGCTGCCGTAGTGGTCGGCCCGCAGTCCCAGAACGATGCACGGCCCGGGGGTGTCCCGCGGTTTTGAGTCCGCTGTCGCCGCCTCCGTACCGGCGGTCGTTCTCTCCCTGCCGGCTGCCGCGCTCTCCTCGCCAAGTGCTGCCGCTGTGCCCTCCGCTCCCCCGTCCTCGTCGGCCGCGGTGAGCACCTCGATGAACCGGGCGCGTTCGACGGGGTCGGGACAGCGGGTGAAGACTTCTTCGAACTGGTCGACCACGAGCAGTCGGCAGGGCGTACGGCCGGGCAGCGGCCCCGGTAATCGGCCGCCCCCGACGAGCCGCCGGTGCACGTCCGCCGGCGTTCTCCCGGTCGCTCGGGCCCACAACTCCGCCAGGGCCCCCAGGGGTTGGGCACCCGGCGCCGGCAGCAGCAGCGCCGGCCACGGCAGGTCGCGTGAGTCGGCCGCGGACAGGTGGCGTTGTTCCAGCCCGGCGAGCAGCCCGGCCCGTAACAGGGACGACTTCCCCACGCCGGAGGCGCCGATGAGCACGGTCACGGACGGCGCAGGGCCCGGATCGGGGGCGCACACGGCGTCCAGCAGCCGTCGGACGAGTGCGTCGCGTCCGAAGTAGTGGCGGCTGTCGGCGGTACGGAAGGACTCCGTTCCGGGATAGGGACACGGGACGTCGGCGGGCGGCTCGTCCCGTCGGACCCCTTCGCCGTCGGCCGTGCCGATGTCCTCGCGGTACGCCCGGTTCCGGGCGATGACCAGCGCGCCCAGCGAGCCCTCGCTCTGACGGCGTGGCCGGATCGGTCCGTCCGCGAACACGTGGGCAAGGGTCGCGTAGAGGCTGTCCATCGTCAGTCGGAGCGGTCCGGCCGGGTCGCCCTCGGTCAGCAGCCGCAGCAGTTCTCCGCTGAACAGGGTGTGGCGTCGACCTTCGGGGGCGAACGACAGGTCGTAGCGGGAAGTGGCGCTGAGCAGCAGACTTCCGTCAGGCCTGGCGGAGACGAAGGGTTCGTGGACGGGGGCACCGCTGCCGGAGGGGACGTCGGCCCGCCCGGAGTAGCAGCAGTCGAGTACGACGATGCCGCCGCCCGCGCACTCGCCCAGCAGGCCCTGCACCGTGTGGTAGGGCACGGCGCGGGAGATCTGTTCCGGGGAGCGGGTGCCGTGCGTGGCGAGGTAGAGCTCGTCGCCGGGGCCCAGCAGTCCGTGTCCGACGTAGCAGAGGAACACGGCGCCGGTCGCACGGCGCGCCACGCGCTCGATCGTGCCGATCACCTCCTCGGTGTCGGCGTCGGCGGGGACGCGGACGACACGCTCGGGGTCGAATCCGCAGACGTCCCGCAGGGCCGCCTCCAGGTCGTCGAGCGTCGTGGCGACCGCGGGCAGATCGGGCAGTTCGGAACCGGGTACGTGGCTGTGGCTGCCGATCAGGACGGCGTGGGCGCCGGACGCGGCGAGCCCGGTTGTGCCGGCGGTCGCGGCGGTGTCATCGGTCCCGTTGGTGCCGTTGGTCCCGGCGGCTTCCCGTGTCACGGCAGGCGGGGCGGAACCGGTGGTTCGTCGTCGGCGGTCCGGGGCCGCGCGGGGGCGGACATCGTGGTCGGGGGCGTGTCCAGGGAAGCGGCCAGCTCTCTCACGAACCGGGCGTTCTGCTCCGCGTTCAGCCCTTTGAGGCGGGTGGTGGAGACGGTGACCGTGGTCCCGTCGGGCCGGGTGAGGGTGACGGTCTGGTCGCCGCGACGGGTCTGCACCCAGGCGACGAGCGCTCCGGCGAAGACCGCCGCCACGCCACCGGGTGCCAGCAGCGCGAGCAGCGCGTCGGCCTCCAGCCCCATGGTGTCGGGCCGCAGGGGCCCCGGCGTGTGCGCGCGGATCCGTCCGCGGAGTTCGGGCTCCTCGGACAGCCAGCGGCGCAGTTCGCGCAGGGCTCCGGAATCGCCGTCCTCGGATGTGATGGCTATGCGCACGCGTCCTCCATCAGGTCCCCGGCGGTCCGTCGCCGATGGCCCGGGCCAACCTTACGACGCCCGTCGGGGCCGTTCTGAAGGCTTTTTCAGGTCCTGTTGCGACGACGCGCACCGGCCGCTCGCGCCTGCCTCTCGTGCCCGACGGCTGGTATCCGATGGCCGGCGGCCGGCCGCTCGTTCCTGACGGCTCCTGGCCGGTCGGTCATGCCCGACGACTCGCGCCCGGCGCGGGACCGGCGCGGGAGAGGCGCGGGAGAGGCGCGGGAGAGACTGCCCCGTCCGTACGAGCGGCCGGCCGCCGTTGTTCATCCGCGGTTTCGTTCGCCGGGCAGCGGTGTGGACGCCTCGTGCCAGTGAGCGGTGGCATCGATGTTGGCGGTCGCGCTGGCGGCGGCGCGTTCGGGATCGGCGGCGCCCAGCGCCTCCAGAAGGTCCTCGTGGCCGCGGGGATCCGCGCCGTCGAAGCCGTCGTCCGACCAGTGGGAGGTCATGGCTCGGCGCAGGGCCGGTCCGAGTGCGGCATAGAGGTCGCTGAGCAGGGAGTTGCCGGTGGTGTCGGCGACGGCCTGGTGGAAGGCGTGGTCGGCGTCCAGCCACGCGTCGCGGTCGCGGTCCTCCCAGGCGTCGGCGCGACGGGCGAGCAGCGCGGCGAGGTCGTCGAGGGCGGCGGGGGTCATGCGGGAGGCGGCCAGCCGGGCGGCCTGTGTGTCCAGCGCCTGGCGGACCTCCAAGACCTCGGTCAGTTCCGTGTCGAGTCGCTGGATGGCGCCGGAGAGTTCGCTGGTGGCGCGGACGTACGTCCCGTCGCCCTGCCGCACCTGGAGAAGGCCCGCGTGGGCGAGGGCACGGACGCCCTCGCGAAGGGTGCCGCGGGCGACGCCGAGCCGCTCGATGAGCACGGGCTCGGGCGGGATGCGGGAGCCGACCGGCCAGCGGCCAGAGGTGATCTCGGCCCGCAGGCTTGCGATGACATCGGTCACCAACGCGGTTCGTCGAGCTGAGGCCAGGGCCATGGAAACAGGGCCTTCCGTGTGTCAGGGGCGCCGTACGGGCTCCCGGCCAGCCTACCGGAAAAGGTTGGACGTCAAAGGTCAGATGTTTTATGTTTGGCAGATGCTTTCGACTCACCCCTCTCCCCGTCACGTCCGCGCCCGCCCCACCCCGGCCCGTGCCGCCTGGCTGACCGGTGTCGGCATCGTGCTGATCGCCTTCAATCTCCGTCTCGCGATCAGCAGCGCCTCGGCGCTCCTCGAACAACTGCGGGCCGAGGACGGGTTCGGCCCGGTGGTCGCCTCGCTGGTGCCGACGCTGCCGACGCTGTGCTTCGCGGCGGTCGGCGCGACCAGCGCCATGCTGGCCCGGCGCGTGGGCACGGAGCGGGCGGTCCTGCTCGCGCTGACGGCTCTGTGCGCGGGACTCGCCGTGCGCGCCGTGCCCGGCGCGGCGGCCCTGCTGGCGGGCACCCTGCTCGGTGCGGCGGGGCTGGCGCTGTGCAACGTCCTGCTGCCCGCGGTGGTGCGGGACCGCTTTCCCGACCGGGTGGCGTGGCTGACCGGGGTGTACACCGTCGCGATGGCGCTCGGCTCGTCCGTGGCCGCCGCGGCGGCGGTGCCGGTCGCCGACCTCGTCGGCTCGCCGTCACTGGGGCTGGCGGCGTGGACCCTGCCCGCACTGCTCGCCCTGGCCGTCTGGGCCGCCCGCCCGCGTTCCCCGGAGCCCGCGGCGGAGGCCCGGACCCCCACCGAGCGGGTCTCGGCGTGGAGCATGGGCCGCACCCGCCAGGGGATGCTGATCACCGCGTACTTCGCGCTCCAGTCCCTGAGCAGCTACGCGGTGATCGGCTGGCTGCCGAGCATGCTGTCGGACCAGGGCCTCGGCTCCGCCCGGTCCGGCACCATGCTGGGTCTGACCCTCGCCGTCGGCATCCCTGCGACGTTCGCGCTGATGCCCCTCACCCGCGGCGCGGGCCGGCTCCGGGCGGCGTTCGTCCTCGTCGGCGCCTCGCTGGTGGCCGGCTGCCTGGGGCTGGCTCTCGCCCCGCTCGCCGCCCCTGCGCTCTGGGCGGTCCTGGCCGGGGTAGGGCTGAGCGCCTTCCCACTGGTCCTGGCCGTCATCACGACCGGCGGGCGCAGCGCGCAGGAGACGGCGGCGCTGTCGACGTTCGCGCAGAGCACCGGCTATCTCGTGGCCTCGGCCGGGCCGTTGGGCATCGGCCTGCTGCGTTCGGCCACCGGCCGATGGGACGCCCCGCTCGCCGTACTGATCGCGCTCGCGGTCGTCCAGTGCCTCGTCGGACTGGCGCTGACGGCCCTGAAGTCCTAGTAGTGCTTGGTCAGGTTCTTTCGTCGGTGGCGTGTCCGTTTGATCGGTGTGTCGTTGACCAGGTGTGATGGGTGGGGAGTTGGCCGCGGTC